>JAHJRI010000259.1 GCA_018830885.1 bacterium
CAAAACGGAACGATATCGGCCATACTGCCTCCATTTACGCCCAGGGTCACCTGGGGAGAACCCCGCTGATGGATGGCGAGGCCGACATCATCAAGCCGGATTTCTTGACAATAAATCCCTATCTGGGGAGTGACACCATCACGCCCTTTCTTTCCGTCTGCCAGGAAAACAACAAGGGGCTGTTTGTTCTGGTTCGGACCTCCAACCCCTCCGCCGGTCAGTACCAGGAAGCGATCGTCCAGGGAATGCCGCTGTTCCAGAAAATCGCCCAGGACCTGAACAATATGGGCCAGTCTTTACTGGGGAAAAACGGGTATTCTCCTCTGGGTGCTGTCGTCGGTGCAACCTGGCCGCAGGAGGCCGCCATTTTAAGAAAGATCATGCCCGGCAGCTATTTCCTGGTTCCGGGGTACGGAGCCCAGGGAGCGACTGCGGATCATGTGACGCATGCATTCAACCCGGATGGGTACGGTGCGTTGATCAACTCCTCCCGGGGCATTATGTATGCGTTTCGCAATTCACAGGGCGGCCAGCATGCTGGAAATCATACCGACTATACCAGTGCAGCGGTTCGGGCAGTCACAGCAATGCGAGATGACCTATTGCGCTCTCTCAGACAAGCTGGTAAACTTCCGGCAAACTGGTAAAAAGCAACTCCCTCGTGGATGGGAACGAAAAGGGAAACAGTTAAAAAACCTTCGGATTTATAAAGAAAGGAGATCGGGGATTTGGATTTATTATTCTGGAGTCTTTGCGGTACTTACTTTGTCGGGTGGGTGTTCTGCTGTCTTTCCTACTTCCGGGTCAAACAGCAGGTCAGCGTCTGGGGAAGACGGTTTCTGATACTGGGATTCTGCCTGCAGCTGATATTTATCGTGACCGGTTATGGAGAGTTGAAAACGGTCTTGTTCAATTCTCTCTCTGGATTGCTGATATTCCTGTCTCTGCTGTTGATCCTGGTAATGTTCATCCTTAATTTCTATTTCCCGGAGCAGATTTTTGAACTGATTTTCCCCCCATTGACGATATTCTTTCTGTTGCTTTCGATTCTGATCGCTGATCAACCGGTCGTTACACAGGAATTTCTCGAACGCTCAACCCTGATGGGTCGGTCGTTGCTGGTTGTCCACGGCTCTTTTTCAATGCTGGGCTATCTGCTTTTCGGCGTTGCCTGTCTGACCTCCGGATTTTTTCTCTTTCAGGAAAAGAGAATCAAAAACAAAACCCTGCTGCTGAAGAAGGTTAAATTTCCCAGTCTCGGGCTACTGGATACCATCATCTTCAAAATGGTTGTGGCGGGATTTCTGTTTCTGACCGTAGGTCTGCTGCTGGGAATCAACCTGAGTATCTTAACCACCCAGGGTGCACCGAAAATAAGCCTGCGGCAGTTGTTGCCGGTTTTTACCTGGTCGGTTTATGCAATCCTGCTGATCAGTCGTTCAGCCATTGGCATCCGCGGACGCAACTCAGCCATCTGGTCCATGATCGGTTTTCTGGTGGCGGTTATTTCATTTGTCTACGAGATTGCCCTGCTGATGCAGCAGAGTTGAGACCGCGATGGTGTCCCATTCCATTTCCGGATTCAGGTAAACCCCGCTTTTCCCACCTGTTTTTTTGTAAAGCCCTGTTTCCGTAATTCTGATTCCCTTGTCCACCGCCTTGCACATATCGTAAAAGGTCAGTGCGGCTATCGAAGCGGCCACCATCGCTTCCATTTCCACCCCGGTTTTCGCTGTGGTGTGCACTTCCGCCTGAACACGGACCTCGCCTTTTTCAGGCAGCATCGCCATCTGAATATCGATGTAGTCCACCGGCAGCGGATGGCACATGGGTATCAGGGTTCCTGTCTGTTTGGCAGCCAGAATACCAGCGGTTTTAGCAACCGTGAAGGCATCCCCTTTGGCAAGGGTGCCCGCAGTCAGAATCTTGACCAGCTCAGCGCTGATCCGGATGGTGCTGCGGGCGATCGCAATCCGACCCGTGACCTTTTTAGACCCGACATCAACCATCTTTGCCTGCCCATTTGCATCAAAATGACTCAGTTCCTTCACCATCATTTAAGACCTTGGTATTTTGTAACTATTCACCACTTTTTCTGAACAGACGCTGCGACATGTATGTGATTGAACGGATTGGGAGTGATCAAGCATCCCCATGATAGCAATGTCAGCGACCGCTCTCGAAGATGAGAAGCGAGGCTCTCAGCTTCGAACATGGATGGCCGTCGAGAATGAGTTCAATGACATACAGGTTTTCGTGTCTGTATCGGAACCTGAATAGATACGGTATTTTTTCAATTAGTGGACAGCTGCAGCTCATCAATCGACAGCTGTTTCGCAGCCCCATGGAGGTATTCCAGTGCCGACTTCTGCTGACGGCGCCAGATGGACATGATTTTTTTTGTTTCTGGCGGATCCGGAAACACGATGATCACTTCGGGCTGGGAACTGGCCTTCTTCCGGTAGATGTCAAGCGTCAGCAGCCCTTCAAAGAACCGTTGAAAAACAGTCTCTAGCTCCGTGTTGATCAGCTCCATCATTCTCTTCTGGTCCACCCGCCGAAAATGGCTCCAGCATGGAACCGACCGGCTGACAATACTGCGCAGCGGAATGCTTTTTTCCCCCTGCAGCCAGAGACGATTCAGGCCGTGGAAAAAATGCTGATAAAAAAGCGATTTCTGGATGGTTTCTTCGACTTTCAGTCGGCTGTCTGGGAAAAAACCCGGGATCAGATCAGGATCATACTCAATCTGCGACAGCCGGTATTCCAGGCGGGGATTTTCAAAATTGCCCCGGCTGAAATAGACAGACTCTGAAGAGAGTACGAGAACGGTGTTGCCGGTATTTTTCTCATCCAGTTGCTCCAGGACCCGGCTGTGTTGTCTTTCGCAGGTCAGCAGGATCCGCTGGTATGAGGCCCACTTGAAATCGGACCGTAATGACCAGATCAACTCCGGTTTGAGAATGCTTCTGATCTGCTGCGCATCAATGGTTTCATCAATGGGAATAAAGACCACACACTCATTCTGATTGGCCACCAGAATCATCAGCGCACTTTTGTCTGAACCGGCCGGATAAAAAACCTTGATATAAAAAGACCACTTTTTTCTTTTTGGAAAAATCGCCCCCGCAGTGTCATTTACCTGGGATAAAACCCAGTTGGCCAGATGCGTTCCCGAGCATGAATATTCAAACATGGTCTTTTCTCATTATTATCCAGTAGGAATCATTGATTCCAGTTTTCAAGATGCGCGCTGACATGCTGCCGGAGAAATTTCTCCACTTTGTCATAGAGAGGAATGGTGCCACGCTCCCTGAGGAAAACCCGAATGAGATCTTCCGCTACTTCGAATTCAATCTGCTCCGTGGTCCTGATCTCGGTCGATTTAATGCTCCACAGTTTCCTGGAAATCCTTTCTGAAATACCCAGAAACATGGGATCCTTAGTACCGTTCACCAGAAACCGGATCAACCCGTCGATTTTCTCCACTGAAAAGGGGAGCCGGATCTCAATCGGTTTTCCGGTCAGTTCCAGGACCCGATGCTCGAGCAGGGGAGACCATTGCGTCAAACAGTTCTGGGACAGGGTCTGGTACTTTTTAATCAATATATCGAGGACATAACCGACGATCTCTATAAAACTGGAAAGCCTGCAGGAATCGGTACGGATGGCACCATCACCATTCAGCGTAAGACTGCCCTGGGCCCCGTCCGTCAGATAGCCTGAAATAACACATATATTCAGATAGCTGGAAAATCTCCGGCTGTATTCGACAAAAATCCCGTGAACCGGGTCCCCACGCATCTGCCCTTTCATCACAACCGGTTCCAGAAACAGCGCCGGCAGTTGCTCGAAATCATACTCAATCCCTATCACCCGTTCAAACACCTCCACAATCCGCACCAGCATTTCCGAATCCAGATAGCAGGGGTGAAATATCGGACTCTGAATCAGCCGCTGATTCAGTCGCAAGCATTTTTTAGCCTCTCCGAAATAGTAGACAATCGCCAGCAGCTCATCCCGCAGATCAATAATCGCCTGGACCTGCCGTGTTTCTCCGTTGCCCGGAGATTGCAGCACAGCAAACAGCCCGTCGTCATCGAGCTTGAACTCAATGTCCAGTGATTCGGCAATATCGATCAGCAGCAGGTGATTGCGATTCCAGTCATCCAGTTCCCAGTATTCATCGGAATAGTTTTTATAGAGAAACTGCACCAGGTGGTCGTTGCCACCCGGCTGGAGGAAAGAGAAATCATCCTCGCGGAAATGGCCCGGACCGAACTGCTGTCGTATACGCTCTTTTAATACCGCCAGAAAACTCATTCTAACCTCCTGGTTCAGTCATCCAATCAATGCTGAAAAATAGGGGATATCCGCCCGTTGCCCTACCTTTGCGGGCCCCCTGGACACTCATTTCAGACAACCAGTCCCGCCTGAAGCGGAAGCATCAACCTGGAAACGACCTCCCTGAGAAAAAATGCGATCAGGGCAAGCACCAACGGTGACAGATCAATTCTTGCCCGGGGCAGAATCCGCTGCAGGGGCGTGATTAAGGGATCGATCAAAAACATGATGGACCGGATGATGGGATTATTCAACGGGGGGTTGACCAGGGTAAACACAAACCAGATGACAGCCAGAAAAAAGATAAAGCCGATAATATTGGAAACAATATACAATCCCCCATAAATCAGATAGAAGATGATGTTTTTCACGGCAGCTTCCATCCCGATGGCTCCGACTGCGGCAGCGCCCACGGAACGAATCAGCCCTGGCAGGGTAATTTCTCCAAAGATCACCAGCATCAAAGCAAAAATCGGTGCGAAAGGCACAAACTGACGCGGGAGTTTCTGCCCGATCCACTGCCAGAGGGGCATCGTCGTGCGGTTGATCAACGAGACTATGGCATTGTTGGGGTCGGCATTGATCCAGCTTAAAACAAAAGCTGCGATGTGCATCCAGGAGTAAATCTTCAGGGCCCAGCCGGTCACAGCCGCCAGGTTGAGAATGGTTTCTGTCATAGTTTTTTATTGATTCGGTTTAAAATCGATGGTTCCCTGTCCATTTCTGTCTGCCCCTTTTCAGTAACTGCCTTTGCCATTCAACGAAATCTGATCGTATCAAATCCCCCGTGCATCAGTCAAAAAGGAGCTGTAAAAAAAACAGATATTTTCTGGTTTTCAGAAGTATATTGAATTTGTGGATCAATCAATATCCGGTGGGGTTTTTGCGGCCCGTTAAAGACCATTTGTCAACCGTTCCGCCAAGGGGATACCGATTTAAACCATGAGGTGCGAGGCTCGCAACACCGAACTGAAACCATCCCTGGTGCTCCGGGAAAACGTCCTGTTTTCCCGGGTTTTTAATCGCTATCCCCTTGACTCCACTGAAAACCGCGATTGACTGGTCCTGAAGTGCAAAATCCTAACCGGACAATGATGAGTCGGAATGTGACGCAGGGGTGCGGGTTCGGCTGCAACAGCGGTACCATGCGTGCCGTAGAAAAGGGGCTGCAATTCCGCCGGGTTGTCGGCTATTCAAATTCGCTGGTTGCCGGTGGGACGTAAACCTTCTTGGAAATTTTGATGGCCTGGTTGCCCTTGTAACTGCCCTGAAATCCCTTGAATTTGGTGACACCTTCAATTCGCACGTCCAGTGGCTGGTTACACTCCTGTTCCAGTTGAATGATGTCACCCACTTTCAGCTTCAGGAAATCTCTGACCGTCATTTCAGCAGTTCCGAGTTCCACCAGGAGATTAACGGACGCATGTTTGATGTTCTCTCTGAATCGGTTCCCCCAGACATTGTCCTCTTCCCCCTGATCTGACTGAAAACCGGAGTCCAGCTTGCTGCGAATCGGTTCGATCATGGAATAGGGAATACAGACCGTCAGCGTCATGGGTGCTTTCCCCATCTCCACATCGAATGTGATGACAACCACTACTTCACTCTGGGGTACGATGGCCACAAACTGGGGATTGATTTCAGTCCGCTGGTAGGATATCTGAACCGGGAATACCGGTCGCCAGGCCGTCTGCATATCTTCCAGGGCGCTGATCACGACTCTTTTGACCAGACGCTGTTCAATTGGCGTGAAATCGCGTCCTTCCGCCTTTACTTCCAGTTCCCCGGTACCCCCGTAAAATATATCAACCAGGTTGAAGACCAGGCGGGTTTCCAGGACCATGATCGCGGTTCCCCGCAGGGGGTTCATGCGAAACAGGTTGAGGGATGAGGGTACCGGCAGGGTTTTCAGGAACTCGCTGAATTTGATCAGTTCGGTGGAACGGACACTGATATCAACCGGTTTTCGCAGTGCACCGGAGAGGGTAATGCGGAACATCCTGACAAAGCGGTCATGGATAATCTCCAGAGTAGGCATACGACCCCGGATGATTCGATCCTGGCTGGTCAGATCATATGGGATCACCGCGTTATCATCAATATCAGGCATATCGAAGTCATCGTCCATGTCTCCGCCTTCAATGCCTTTCAATAACGCGTCTACTTCGTTCTGAGATAATACCTGTGACATTTTTCCGTCCCCTTGATCATTGCGTTGAGTACCCACCGGTCCGGATTATACTGGCCTGCCATCCGGACTTTCCCGCCTGTTTGTCCAAAACCATGAATATCGCTGTTCCAGGCCCTTCTGCTGTCGTCAGATGGTCAGGCCGGTCTTAAGAAGCGATGTCTTGATCTTTTAATGCAAAGGGAATTCCAATAACGAAAAATATTTAACTCATCAGGGAGTGCCAGATCTCTTCATCCACTTCATCAAAGAACTTGCAGCCGATTTTATATTTTTCATTGTAATCGACCACCCGGGCTACTTCGAATTCAAAATCGAGCACGGACATATCCTGTTCAATGGGATCCTTGATCGAGGCCGTCAATGATACACCCACATCAAACTCCTTATCGCTGATGAAACTCAGGCCACCCGCTGAATAGTCGAAAAGAGGATAAATCGTCTCCTCTTCGTCTTCAATCAGGCTGATATTGCCGTTTGCAATATATCGCTTATGCTTTCTGATTTTCGAATAGTACTCCTCCGACAGTTCGTCGTCTTCATCCGGAGGCAATACCTCGAGATCCTCCATCTCACTCATCTCTTCGAGATCGCCCATATCACTCATCTCTTCAAGATCTTCCATATCACTCATCTCTTCAAGATCTTCCATATCACTCATCTCTTCGAGACTTTCCATATCCTCAAGATCTTCCATGTCCTCTATCTCGTCCACTTCATAAGACGGCATTGAGTCCAGATCTTCGGAGAAAAATCCGTCCGAGGCGTCATCCAGTTCCATGGAATCGGAATATTCTTCAGCCTCGGCCGTTGAGTCGTCGTCATCCATGAAAGTGATGATCACATTGGTACGCTCCTTAATATGGAGCGGTTCCAACAGGTGAATCGTGTTCTGTTTGAATATTCCTTTGATTGAAAACATTGATATCCCCGATTCAGTTATTTCCTATTTCCAGAAAAGGAAATGGGACAAAATGGCATGAATGCTTGATTCTGAAAATAACCATTTTTTCCCATTTCGTAAAACCAAATTTTTATTATTATTAACAATATTCCTCGCTGCCCCTTTTTTTCTCTGAAAGTCGATGGCAGAGAACCCCATCTGTTCTGCTCAGGACGATGCTTCTTCCCAGCACAACCAGTCGAATTCGGGCATAAACAGCCGTTTGTCAATTCCGGTGAGTAAGACATCGAGACCGGCACCAAATGGAATGACCCAACCGTTTTTTCTGCCTGTTACCTGTTGTTTGCGTTCGTCATAGTCGTAGGTATCGTCCATCATGGATCTGAAGTCAACAAAACCCTCAATATAGGGCTCCGACAGTTCGACAAACACCCCTTTCCAATGAAATCCAGACACCGTCACCCGCATGATATCCCCGATTCGGTCTGCCAGAAAGATCATCTTCCTAAACTTGACGGCACTCCGCTCCGCCTTTGCCGCCAGTCGCTCCCGGTTGGACAGCTCGATCGCAAGTCTTTCTGATACAGCGGGTGTTCTGCGCCGGTTTAAAAATGCTTTCACCCCCCGATGAACGATCAGGTCAGGATAGCGGCGAATCGGTGACGTAAAATGGCAGTAATGACTTGCTGCCAGACCAAAATGACCTTCCCGTCGGGTCCAGTAGCCGGCGAGCGACATGGTTCTGAGAACACTGTATTCGAGTAGTTCAGCACTGCTGCTCTGTCTGCATTTCCTGAGAGCCTGGTTGAAGTCGCGGCTCTCCCGGAGTCTGGTTATCTTGAGGCCGTTGTTCCAGAAAAGCCGCTTCAGATCGTTGCTCTTTTCAGGCTGCGGCGGTGGATGGTTCCGCCACATGATGGGGATCCCTTTCTGTTCACAGAACAGTGCCACAGCTTCATTGGCTTCAAGCATAAACTGCTCGATAAGGCCCATGGCCTTTGTCTGAAAGCGCTTGCCGATGCTGGAAATCCGGTTTTCCGGATCATAGTCAAAGGAAGTATCTGCTGTCTGGAAATCGATAGCGCCTCTCCGCCGCCTTTTTTTCTCCAGGATATCCGCTATTCTCTTGCATTCTAGCAGAAGCCCTTTTAATTTGTGTATCACTTTTTTCCTGCCCATCGATCCGGTTTCAAAAAAGTGATCCACCTGTCGGTACGTCAGGCGACTGGATATTCGGTTGATGCTCTGGTAGATATCCGTGGCCAGGACCTCCCCCCCTGGATCGATCAGGATCTCGCAGGTCAGTGTTTTCCGGTTTACACCCGCTTTCAGGCTGCAGAGACCGCTGCTCAGAAACGGGGGCAGCATGGGGATGGCTGTCCCGGGAAGGTAGGTGCTGGTACCTCTTTCCTTGGCCTCTTTATCGATCTCGGTTTTACGCTCCACATACTCGGCCACATCGGCAATGGAGATCCAGAGCCGGAAGTTTTCCCCTTCCGTTTCTGCATAGATGGCATCATCGAAGTCCCTGGCATCATCACCGTCGATCGTCACAAAGGCCAGAGACCTCAGGTCCCTTCGGTTTTCACCCGCATCCAGACGCACTGCCCGGGGAAATCGGGACCCCTCCTGGAGTACCTGTTTCGGGAAATGGAGGGGGATCCTGTTTTCCATCAGAATCTCAGCGATGATACCCGCCCGGGCCGTTTCAGTGGAAATAGACTCATCAATCCGTCCCTCCGGAATGCCGCGGCCATCGGCATAACGGGTTATTTCCAGGAAGACGTCCTGTGAATCCAGGTCCATGGTCGGATGCCGGCCGATGACCTTGAACTGCCGCGGAAAGGACCGACTCAGCGGTGCAAAAAACAGTTGTCCCCCGGTCCCCCTTTCCAGGTTGCCCTTGAGCAGGGTAATATTGCGTTTTGAAATCTCTACGGCCCCGGCGATCAACTGTCCACCCTTGCCTTTTCGCAGGGAGAAGCGGATACGATCTCCATGGAGCAGGTGTTCCGCCTCCCCTGGATTCAGAGGATAGGATTGACCGTCTTGAAGGGAAAATACGCGGGGTCTGCCCTGTTTCTGCAGAAAAATACCGTCAGACAACCGGCCTGATTTCCGGTCTTTCTGGCGGGAAGATTTCCCTTTTACTTTAGTGGAAAAGCCCGGGTCAACGGCTCCTGATCGATCCTTCAGGTAAAAGTGGTTGTCACTCTTGTAGCACAGTTTCTTTTCAGCCAGTTTTCGCAGGGCTTTTCGCAACTGGGCTTTTTTATTCATCCGCTGGTTCAGGGCCAGCAGGATCTCCTTAACAGTCAACCCTTCTTCACCAAATGCGAACAGAACCTGGTAGACACTTTTCTCTGTAATATTCATCGGCGGCTGCAAACCCGGTTAACCCTTCTGGCTCTTCCTGCGTCGACCTTTTTGCCGCTTGTCTCTACGGGTATAGAGGTCAAGGAACTCGTCACGAAAAGCGATGAACCGTTTTTCTTCAATGGCTTCTCGGATGCGTCGCATCAGGTCAAGATAAAAATGCACATTGTGAATGGACGTCAGGATAGAGCCCAGAATTTCATTCCCGGCAAAGAGGTGGTTCAGGTATGCCCGGCTGAATGTCCGGCAGGTATAACACTGGCAGTTGGTGTCCACCGGGAACTTGTCACTGCGGAACTCCCGGTTGGAGACCCGCAACTTGCCAACATTGGTAAACAGAGTCGCGGAACGGGCATATTTGGTGGGGATGATACAATCCATCATATCGACCCCCCGTTCCACTGCGGCAAACATATCTTCAGGAAGACCGATACCCATCACATAACGGGGCTTGTCTTCCGGTATCCAGGGGGTGGTGAACTCAAGAACACGTTTCATGTTATCAATTCCCTCCCCCACCGAAAGCCCTCCCATGGCGTAACCCGGGAACCCGATATCCACCAGGGCCAGGATACTTTCCTTGCGCAAATCCTCGAAAAGGGCGCCCTGGCTGATGCCGAACAGGGCCTGGCCCTCTTTCCGGTGCGCTTTTTTGCACCGGGCCGCCCAATCAAGCGTCCGCTTGAGGGATTTTTTGGTATAGTCATATGTTGCCGGGTACTCCACACACTCATCAAACGCCATGATAATATCGGCTCCCAGCTGATTCTGAATCTGAATGGAGATTTCAGGGGTCAGCCGAAACGGCTCATTGTTCTTCTGATATTGAAACGTGACCCCGTCATCATCCACTATTTTGCCCGGCAGCGAAAAAACCTGAAACCCGCCGGAATCGGTCAGGACAGGACCATCCCAACCCATAAACTGGTGCAGACCGCCCATCTTCTCCACCAGGTCCGCCCCCGGCTGGTTCTGGAGATGATAGGTGTTGGAAAGCATGATCTGCGCACCGGTATCTTTCAACTGCTCCATGGTCATGGCTTTCATGGCAGCGGCTGTCCCCACCGGCATGAAAATCGGGGTCTCCACGACACCATGCGGGGTGGAAAACCTCCCCCGGCGAGCGCCGGACGGATCCTTGCCCAGCAGCGTAAATGAAAAGGTTTCAGGATTCATAGTGGTTTCTGATAGATTGATTAGTCATCGTTTGAAAGCCATTCAATACCCATGGGTCTCAGTGCCATCAGGCTGCCTCCCAGCACCAGGTTTCTTGTATAGCCAACACTGTCCAGAAAAACCTGAACTTCGTATGAGCGGGTACCAGCACCGCAAACCAGTATCAACTCCCTGTCCCGGGGCAGTTCCTGATACCGGGCCCGGACTTCAGGATAGGGCAGGGGCAGCCAGAGATCCCCGAACCGTTCCACTTCGTGACGGGAGTCGAAAACAGAGCGCACGTCCACCACCAGACGCTCCGGATGAGAAGCCGGTGCTTCCATCCAGGTGATAAAATCCTCCAGCGGCAGGGAGCGGAACCGACCGGAAACCTTGTTCTCCGCTACATTGGCCACCACGTTGAGTGCATCCAGGGCCGTTGAAAAGGGCGGCGCATAGGCCATCTCCAGTACGCTGAAATCCTCGATGACCGCCCGCTGAGACAGCAGGGCGGCTGCCGCATTAATCCGGGCCAGCACACTGTTCCCCATGGCGCTGAACCCTTGAAGACCCAGAACCCGACGACTTTTTCGATCAAAAATCATGGCCAGAACGATATCCTTATGCCCGGGGATAAAATGGGCGCGATCCGACTGAACGGTGATGCACATGTCGGCGTCAAACCCCTCTGCTTTGGCAGTAGCCAGTGTCAAACCGGTGGTTCCCACACAGACATCAAAGGCTTTCATGATAAAACTGCCGACCACGCCGTCAAAATGGCTGAAATTGCCGGCCAGGTTATCGGCGACGACCCGTCCCTGGCGATTCGAGAGCGACCCCAGGGGCGCAAAGGTTTTTTTCCCTGTCACCAGATGGGTTGTCTCAATACAGTCACCAGCTGCGTATATATTGGGGTCCGAGGTCTGCAGGCGGTTGTTGACGATGATGCCTCCCCGCGGGGAAACAAGCAATCCTGCGTCCCTGGCCAACTCGTCCCGGGGTCGCACACCGGTGGCGATAATGATCAGTTGTGCGTCCAGCACCTGTTTATTGGTCACGACCCGGGCCACAATTCCGTTTTCGTCCCCTTCCAGTCCCGAGACACTTTCAGCGGTGTGGATACGGATATTGTTCTGCTGCAGGTGGTAAGACAGCATTCTTTCAATGGGCTTTTCAATAAAACTGGGCAGCAACTGGGGCATAAATTCAACAATGGTCGTTTCCAGGCCCCACATGTCCTCCAGACCTTCAGCCATTTCAATTCCGATGGCGCCGCCACCAATTATAACCGCTTTTTCAGCATCACCCTCCTTGAGATACTGTTGCAGGGCAATGGCACTTTTCAGACTGGAGACGGTAAAAACGCCCTTCAGGTCAGTTCCGTAAATCGGCGGGATCGTCGGTTTGCTGCCGGTGGCCAGCACCAGCTTATCGTAGCTGATGGATTCCGTGGTGTTTGTCAACAGGTTTTCAAGCTGGACCGTCTTTAACTGTCGATCAATCGAGATGGCGCGGGTGCTGGCTTTTACGTCCACGCCCTTGGCTCCGGAGAAAAAGGCTTCATCCCGCACCACATCGAAACTGGTGGAACGGAGCGCATCCGCGTCGGCGACATCCCCGCTGATAAAATAGGGAATCCCGCAACCCCCGTACGAAATCAGACTGTCCTGGTCAATGACGGTCACCTGTGCCTCCGGTTTCAGCCGTTTCAAATGACAGGCCGTTTTTGGCCCGGCGGCTACTCCGCCGATAATCACAAATTTTTCCACTTTATTCCCTTTAAATGGTTGTCTCTTTGAAATATTCAGGTCCTGCTCAACCCGGACTCCCTACCATCAGTCTCTTCGTGGTAGATTATAATGACTGTAAAGATCACCGGTCAAAGCCAGCAGTGAAATATAGTTCTGTTCATTCTTGACCCGCACCAGAATTTCACTGTAACGGGCCGTGGTGTATTTCTGCTGGGCCTGAGACACATTGTAACCGGTGCTTTTCCCGATTTTCAGTTTCTCGATCTCTTTTTCCATCAGATCCTTTGCCAGCTCCTTTGATAATATGGCGTTCTTCTCCTCCTCCAGACTGAAACTCAGATTCCTCAGAATGGTCTGCAGATTAATCGAAAGCTGTGATTTGGTATCCAGAAGATTCAGCTCCAACTGACTGCGTTTGATTTTGGCCTGTGAGATTCTCTCCGGGGTGATCTTGTCGAACAGGGGCACACTCCAGGTCAGTCCGACAACATAGCCCTGCAGCTTCGGTTTATCAAACACCTGCAGCGATTCTGCGCTGGAGGCGCCATAACCGGAAAAGTTGTACTGGAAGCTCAAATCCAGGTTGGTTTTGTCCAGGTTCTCCACCTCGGCCAGATCGATGCCGTTTGATTTCAGCAATGCCTGCAGCTGCTTGATCTGCACACTGTTCGCATAGATCTTGGCCAGCAACTCTCCGGGTTCCGGCGGCACCTTGTGAATCGTTGGAGGATCTGCCGGCTTGAAACCGAAGGTGACGTTTTCAAGATTCAAGGCAGCCCGGATCTGATCCTCGATCTCCTGCTCACTGATTTTGGCGGAGAGCAGGTTCTGCTGGTTGCCGGCCAGTTGTGTCTCTGCCTCTTTGAGGTCCGTGTAGTTGAGAATCCCCACATCAACCCGGGCCCTGGTTTCCTTGACCAGCAGCGCCGAGAGCTTCACCGCCTCTTCCAGCGTCTTGATGTTCTGTCTGATTCCAACCAGCGTCCAATAGGTTTTGGCCACCGATTCGAGTAGTCCGATTTCTGAATTGTCAGTGGAAAGTCGGCTCTGCTCTACAGCAATCGCAGCCCTTCTTTCCGGCACTTGATTTACCTCCCCCCAATCCTGGAAAATCGGCACCGAGACACCCAGACTCAGGGTTGCCCCTTCCAGAGGATCGTCCGTCGCTGTCCCGCCTGCAAGGGCGTCGTCTTCCGTGGCCATGGTATAGACCTTCGTTTGCCGGGTGGTCTTTTCCAGTGACGTGGAAAACTGCATTCCGAGCTTGTTTTTTTTGCTCAGGGTAGCCGAAATCAGGGTCTGATCCGTTGACGTCGTGGTCAGATAGGGGCTGGCACTGGCCTTTTGCAGATCGGAGCTGCTGACCGCTGCAGCACTCAACTGCTGGATCTTGGTGGTTAACTGGGGCTGAGTCGGCTGTTCTGCCGTTATCAACTGGGACTGAGCCGCTTTCTCCCCCATAATGCTTGCCTGCAGCGTGATACTGCGATTTCTGACCAGCTTGAGGATATCCCCCAGGGTTATTTCCAGCAGTTGCCGATTCCGTTCAGAAACCAGACGGGAACGGCTGAATATCTCGGGCTCCTCCTCCTGAAACTGTTTCAGGAGGAGCCGGTCGGAGTCGGTCATCGCTGACAATGACAAGGGATTGGGAAAAAGAAAGAGAATTCCCAGCAGAAAGATCAAGATGTTTCTCTGGCCTTTCAACAGATCGGCCCACCATTTTTTTCCATTCATTTTTCTGTTTGGGTTAAAGATGACCGAATAGCGTGTGTAAGATGGTTAAAATTCTCCTGAATACAGACCATTCTGGCAAGCGCTATTTGTAACCAAACGTTGATCCAAGCAACATAAAAGCATCAATCAAATCAGCTCGCTTTATCAAAAAGCCTGCTTCTGAAACGGTACCTGGTCCTGTTGTTTTTCAGAATCAAATCCCTGCAGGCACTTGTCAAAGGGCTCCGGTTGTCATACCGTTTTTATCAGACAGCGATGGGGATCCCGGAACAGGCACCCGCTCTCCATCTTCCGCCAGGCAGTCCGGCAGAAACCCGGGACCGGTACGCCCGTGGGGGTCTCCCTTGACAGGGGGGGGGCGGACAGGCCTCCTTTCCGGTTCCTGCAGGTGGGTACCGCATTTGCCCCTGGCTTTCAACAGATTAACCCATGACGATTGAACTTTTGATTTTTGACTGCGACGGCGTACTGGTCGACAGCGAACCCATCGCCAACCGGATACTGGCTGAAGAGCTCACGCGTATCGGGCTGCCCACCACCTGCGAGGAGAGCATTCAACGCTATATGGGTAAATCGGAAGCAGACTGTCTGCAGATGATTACAGAACAGCTGGGCAGGGTCCCGCCACCGGATCTGCTGGATAACTACCACTCACGGACAGAAGCGGCTTTTGCGCGGGAGCTGAAAGCCGTTGATGGCATCCATGAGGCATTGACACGACTTCCTTATGCAAAATGTGTGGGTTCCAGCGGCAGTCATGCCAAAATCCGGTCCTCCCTTCGCCAAACCGGACTGGAAACCTTTTTCAAGGATCAGATCTTCAGCGCCACGGACGTTGAAAGGGGGAAACCCCACCCGGACCTGTTTCTGTATGCTGCTGATAAGATGGGCGCCTCACCCGGAAACTGCATCGTCATTGAAGATGCGGTACCGGGAGTCCGGGCGGCAGTGGCAGCCGGGATAACCGTATTCGGCTACGCAGCTTTGATGGCGCCCCTGCGGCTGGAAGCGGCCGGAGCGGAAGTTTTCACCCGCATGGCGGATCTCCCGCAGCTCCTTTCCCGGTTATGTCTGAAGAGAAGATAAAAACGCCGGTGGGGCTATTGATGCCATGCGGTTCTTGGAGATCATTGATGATCGGGATGGGGGCCTCTTTTTCAGCTTGAGAGCAGATTGTTGATTTTCTGGGCCATTGTCTGGGCCGATTCTGTAAACACATGGTTTTTTGTCATGTCCAGTTTGATCACCCGCTGCATCGCTTTAAGACTGGCCAGCAGCATGACTTTCTGTTCTTTGGCAGAATAGGTACCAAATGTCATGATGGCTACCCTGCTCAAGAAGAAGTAGTGCTCCGCCTCAAAGGGCTGCTTGATGGGCTGATTGGCAATCCGCTTGATATTCTCATTGCTGTTTTTGAATATATTCAGACCCAGGGCCCGTATCCGTTCCATGTTCCCTTCCTGGGAGG
Source organism: bacterium (assembly GCA_018830885.1). Classification (GTDB taxonomy): domain Bacteria; phylum SAR324; class SAR324; order XYD2-FULL-50-16; family XYD2-FULL-50-16; genus JAHJRI01. The sequence continues at coordinate 15,924 of JAHJRI010000259.1, forward strand.
CAATATTCAATTGTGTAAAGGCCCGTGTGGATTGAATCGCGCTTTTCCTGAGGAACAGCGAATTGGTGCTCTCAGGGACCAGGTTTAAAATCGTATCCACCAGGGGGAAAAGGATTGGAATGCGAGCAAAAATATCGGTCATTGCCAGTGTATAAACCAGTGTCTCCCTGGCTTCGGCGGGACCGCAGATCACCTTGTATTCCGTCTGTTCCACCTTTTTGCCCGCCATCTGAATATCCGCAAACTCCCAGGGGAGGATGTAGCTGGATGACTTGAATTTTCCCTTCACCTGGTTCAACACCCGTGTCGCCCGATGGAGTTCATCCAGCAATCCGTCACAGATCTTGAGCGCAATGGCCAGTTGCTTCTTCGCACTCTCATAGCCTTTCCATTCACGGACGGTCTTATAGGTGGCAATTTGAAACCGCTTGAACTTGGCCAGGTATTCAAAATAGATGAGAAAAAATATCTCGCAGTTGTATAGACTGATGCCATCATTGGTAAGCGCGTAAGCGGCATCTCTGGACGCGGATTTCAAACCTTCCAGCATATGTCTGCGGTTGGACGAATTGGCAACCATCCGGTAAGTGCAAAAAGCGGAAAGCATGATCAGGGAGGTATTCTCCGCATATTTTTTCCTGAGCATCTGAATTTTTACCCGGGCCCTGCCAGGCGTATTGTCAGCCTCCTGCCTCAGGTCGCTTAACTCATCATCTGATAAATCCTTTTTCTTAAAAAAGGCCAGTATCCGGCTTCGGGATTTTTGTGTCTGCCCCTCACCCAACTGCCAGAAAACATCCCTGCCCGGCAGTGGCAACTCCAGAGCCAGCTTAATATCTTCAATCAGTCGGGCATCGGCAGAATTGGCTGAAACGGGGACATCTTTCTTCTGTTTCTGTTCAGGGCCGTCGATGACAGCTTGATTCTCACTCATAAAAGGTCTGTCCCCTTTCCAATGTGTTGCTGATGGTTCTGGTTTGTCGCAATTCTGATTAAAGGCACCGGCTCCAGAATCTCAATGAATTCTACCGTTGGAACCGGTTTCTGCCATGTTTTTCAATATTACCAATATTCCATCTGTTTAACAAACGGTTTCTGCTCAGACAAGGGGGTGGAAACGAATACGCCATAAGGGTCGGAAACTGACAGGAGAAGGTCATTGAAGTGCCTGTGAACCCATTCCGTTTCGGGGGGAGAGGGGTCGCAACTAGCCCGTATTGCTGACAATATGATTCCTGATGGCCCACGCCACTGCCTGTGAGCGGGACGAAACCCCCAGCTTTTTATACAGGTTCTTGATATGGGAGCGGACGGTGTTATCAGAAATAAACAGTTCAGTCGAAATTTCCCGGTCTTTTTTCCCATCCACCAGGCAGACCAGCACCTCCAGTTCTCTGTGGGTCAATTGCGGTTTTGAAGTGAGGTCCTGGGTTTCGCCTTTTTGCTGTTTGACGTGCCTGAACAGTTTCCCCGCCACGACCGGGTCAATAAAAGCCCTGTTCTCAACCACATGGTGAACGATACGGATCAGATCCTGGCGTTTCACATCCTTGAGAACATACCCCCTGGCTCCCGCCTGAATTGCTTCCATCACATAGGGTTCATCCTGAAAAATGGTCAGCATGATCACCTTGACCGACGGATACTTCCGGGTGATCAGCCGCGTGGTTTCGATGCCATTGATACCGGACATGCTGATATCCATGAAGATAATCGTCGGGGACAGATTTTCCAGCTGGGAAAGGCAATCCAGACCATTCACAGCCTCGGCAACCACCGTGATGTCCGGTTCGAGTTCCAGCAGTTGACGCAGCCCTTCCCGCACCACCTGGTGGTCGTCAACAATCATGATGTTGATTTTGTTCATGCAATTTTCCTTCCCAGTGGAATTCTGGCCTCCAGCCGACACCCCCGGCCCGGTTTCGTCCGGATCATCAGGGTACCGGCCAGCGCCTCGATCCGTTCCCGCATGATGATCAATCCCATGCCACTGCCATGCACACCTTCCAGGGACAGCAGCGAGTCGGAAAAACCCCGTCCCCGATCGTTGATCGTCAGGATGACAGCACCCCTTTTTTCCAGCAGAGCCAGTTCAGCTTCCTTGATTTCAGCGTGTTTGAAGATATTCATCAACGATTCCTGGACCGTTCTGAACAGGCAGATGTTGATTTCAGAATCGAGACGAATGTTTTCCGCCAGCTCACAGTTAACCCTGATACCGGTCTCCAGTTCAAAACGTTGCAGGTGCTTTTTCAGTGCTGGAACCAGACCCAGGGTGTCTATCATATCCGGGCGGAGGCTCGAGATCATCTCCCGGGACTGGTTGATGGCATGGTGCACCGTATCCAGCAGCATATTGAGCTGCTCATCGATCTGCGACGGCTCCGTCTGAAAAAGCTCCTGGCAGTACTGTATTTTATAGCCGATTCCGGTCAACGATTGCGTGATGGTATCATGGATATCGCCGGCCAGACGCTTTCGCTCATTTTCCTGGACGGTAATGGTATTTGTTGTCAGTGTCTGCATTTTTTCGTTCAGCTGCTGCAGCTGCTTGACTTTCTCATTGATAATTTCCTCCCTGGTTTTCAGGTAGGAGGCAGTCACATGACTTAACCCCTGAAACAAGATGTCACTGAGCTCGTGAAGGCTGTTCATCATCTTTTCCAATTCTTCAGAACCTTCGTCCACTTTTTTCCGGGCCAGCTCCCAGATGATCTGCTTGAAAATCCGGTAGAACTGCACAATGAAATCCAGGTTGAACCCCTGATGAGCCCTGAGATAGCCCACTTTTTCGGTATCCGTGTAGAAAACCTGCGGGTTTCCATCAACGGCCTGTGTAATGTTGTCCAGCCAGATATCGATGCGGCGGTGCCCTTCAATACTGCGGGCAAATTCCCGATAAGGGGATTTCGGCAACCGGTTCAGCCGCTGCAGCTGACGATCGAAAATCAGGGATCTGTTTTCCTGGATGATTTTTTTCAGGGCAGGAAGAGACATCTTGATCCGTTATATTGCAACAAATACACCCTCAGTAAGGGGATTTCTGATAAACGTCTCACCAGAACAGGTGAGTCCAAATTCACCTGTTTATGCGATTGTCGTCAACCATCCAAATAGGTAAATTGATATCAACAGTATATCCCGAAGTACGCGATTGTCAATGATTCATCAGGCCAGAAATAATACCGATACCTTCAATTTCGTCCGTTTCTGGAAGGTGAAACGATTCAGACAAGGATCAAAATTAAAACACCGGAAGACTATGCAACAAAAACAGATGTCAGATCAGACTGATCAACAACGTCACTACCTGGAAAGCAACTGGTTTGCGGTCATTGAAGATGAAGTCCGCCTGATGGGATCGAAATGCCAGCATTGCGGGAAAGTCTCCTTTCCCGTCAAACCCTTCTGCCCTTCCTGTTATGAAGAAACCCAGGAAAACGTTCCCCTCAGCCGGACGGGAACCCTGCATACCTTTGCCCTCTCGGTGATGGGGCCAAAGGATATGGAAAAGCCCTATGTCATCGGATTTATCGATCTCCCTGAAGGAATCAAACTCTATTCCGTCATCACCGAATGTGAGCCGTGGGATAAAAGGTTGAAAATCGGGATGCCGATGCGGATGCTGATTGCCCCAATTAAGAAAGATGGATCCGGGAATACCCTTATCGGATATAAATTTGCACCCTGTGAAGAAGAGGAGGCTGTATGAGAGACGTAGCGGTCATCGGCATCGGGGGCACCAAATTTGGCAGTTTCCCTGAAAAAAGCCTGCTTGATCTTGGCATGGAAGCCTGTGCCAAGGCCATCAAAGATGCCCATGTCAAGCCCTCCGATATTCAACTCGCCTACGCCGGGAATCTGGCCCAGTGGGAATGGGGGCAGGGGCTTTTAATCGGTCACCTGGTGCTCCGTGAACTGGGTATTACCAAAATTCCAATCCTGAGGGTCGAGAACGGATGCGCAACGGCATCCTGTGCTTTCAGAGAAGCATGGTACCGCGTGGCAACAGGTGAGTGCGACATTGCGCTGGCTTTTGGTGTGGAGCAGATGACGGTGGTTGATTCGGATAAAATGCTGCGTATTTTCACCGGCCGGCAGTTTCCTGAAAGGGAAGGTGACATGGGTCTCTCAGCGCCCGGTTTGTTTGCCATGATGGCAAAACGACATATGGAGGAGTACGGTACCACCCGCGAACAGCTGGCCATGATTGCTGTCAAGAATCGTCGTTTCGGCGCTTTGAATCCTGAAGCCCAGTTAACCCATGCGGTTTCTCTCGACGAAGTGCTGAATTCCCGCATGATCTGCGATCCACTGACCCTTTTTCAGTGCTGTCCGCGGGGTGACGGGGCGGCTGCGGTGGTACTGGCCAGTGCAGACATCGCCCGACAATACACAAGCAAACCCGTCACGGTTGCGGCCTCCGTGCATGTCACCGGCAGCTATCCTGATGATACCAGCTACACCTACCTGGACGCAGATGTCCGCGGAGCTCAGAAAGCCTATGAGATGGCCTCCCTGGGACCTGATGATATCGATCTGGCTGAAGTCCATGACTGTTTCAGTACCGCTGAACTGGTTCATTACGAAGACCTGGGTTTCTGCAAAAAGGGGGAGGGAGGCCAGTTCATCGAGTCAGGGCAGTCTGATATGGGGGGTAAGGTAGTGGTCAACCCGAGTGGTGGCCTCCTGTCCAAAGGCCATATCATCGGCGCCACAGGAATATCACAGATCATTGAAATTATCAGGCAGTTGCGGGGAGAAGCCGGCAAAAGACAGGTGGAAGGCGCCAGGGTAGCACTCCAGCATAACGGTGGCGGCTTTATTCATACAGATACGGGCAGCAGCCTGATCCATATTTTCAAGACATAACATCATCCAGGATATTGAATGAATGCAGATCAGCAGTACTGGAACCCGGAATTTGAACCCCTGTTGAATACCACCCGCATGCGGGAGATACAACTGGAAAAGTTGAAAAAACTGGTCCACCGGGTATATAACCGCAACAACTACTGGAAACGCCGGATGGACAAGGCTGGCGTGAAACCGGGTGATATTAAGTCCCTGGACGACTTCAGCCATCGTATCCCCGTGTTTGACAAAGCCCAGCGACGGGAATTGTCAGAACAGTACAACGGGGATGTCATCAAGGTGATTGAACAAACCATTGCCACGGATATGAACAAACTCTGCCTGATGGCAGCAACTTCCGGGACCACCGGAGAACCCACACCCTACCCGATTACCCAG
>JAHJRI010000260.1 GCA_018830885.1 bacterium
ACAAGGGGCGGTTGAAATAAAATAGACAATTAATACATATTGTTACTGAAATGAATCCAATGAAAGGGAGGCATAAAAGGTTCACAGAATTTTAAAAAGTCTTGTGTTCCTTCATCGATAAAATCACAAAACTATTGATCCAGGTGAGTATTTGTTTGGCTGGGTAATCAGTTAACCAGTGGAATAGTTACCAATGGGATTGATGACAATTGCCATTTTCGGAAGGTTGGGGGGAGTAAAGGAGGTGAAAGCTTTTTATTCAGGAGGGGGTAATGCGTCTGCAAGAGAATTTCTAAATGCACGATAACCAATAAAAGTCAGCTAAATGGTAAAAAATCCGAATTCTATATCCTGCAAAGCTTCAGGATTCCTGACCCAGATCTTGCCCCGTTGGGTATCAATGATATCCATATCCCTCAAATTGGCCATGGACCTCAGGGTGGATTCTGTCGTGGTGCCAGCAATATCAGCTATTTCGCGGCTGGTAAAGAGCAGAGGAGAGCCAAACTTCGCATGCAGAGTGCTCAACACGCGCATGATCCGTTCTTCAACATTTTTTTCCAACAAGCCCAGGATCTTGGAGTTTGCGCCATCAAGGGCACCGCCAATTGCTTCAAGCATTCTGGTGGCAAGTGGCGGATGGTCGGCTACAAATTTCTTGAACTCTTTCCCCGTTGTCCACAGGCAGCGTGTTTTTTCCAGAGCTGTGGCCTCAAGAAAACGAGCCGATTTCATGTAGGGACTCAGCATATTATAAGGTTCTCCTGCCTTCACCAGCAGAAAGGTGATCTGCCTGCCTGAGGATGAGCAGGCATTAACGCGAATGAGACCCGAAATAATGAGCAGGAAATCATCCACGTTGTCCCCTAACCGTGTAACAAAACCGTTTTTAGGGTAGGTGACCACATTTGAAATGGCGATCAGTTTCGCAATCAGGTCTCTGGGCAGATCCTTTAAAAAAGGTGATTCATTAAACAAGAATGACCGCTCTTTGCTGGTGAGTAATGACATGCTCTATTCTCTTCGCTGTGTTTGGATTTCAGCCTTGGACCGGGTGTCAATCTACATGCTAAGGTACGACTCACAATCTCCCCTGTGCGTCCCAGGTGGTTATCCACCTCACTTTGATTCATTAAAATGATCGAACTTGCCGCACCAGAGGGTTGAACTTTCAAGAAACGTACGCGTTTTTCCATGGAGTTCCTGTAAGCCGTCCATGGCTTCCAGGGTTATTGAAACACCAACCTTTTGAAGCTGACTGAGCTCCATTTAATCAAGGTGCCCTTCATATAATATATACGCATACAAATTTAGTTTAATATAAAAGTCCGAACAAAAAAACCCAAATCTCCTTATCCGGAAACCCACCATAAGTCACCCACTCTTTGCTCCGAATTCCTGACCCATTGAAGGGAGGGAAACTGCCGAAATGTCTGAACAGGGTGTTTGACAGGGTTTAAAACCGCACCGCGGAAGAAGGCGATCTCCTGTTTGACATTTAGTTCCATATCGAACTAAAATGGATGCATGGAAACACAAGGTGTTATTTCAGCAGTTGGAAAAATCAGGCGTTTCGCCAATGAGCTGATCATGAAAGAGCTGGAGAAAATCGGTATCACCGGGCTATCTACTTCCCATGGTGATATTCTTGCGATGTTGTCGAAAGGGGAACGGATACCCATGAAGGAGATATCCCGCCGCATCGATCGAAAAAAAAATACGGTGACCGTTTTAGTGGAGAAGTTGATTCGTATGGGATATGTCCGGAAGCAGACATCGGAAGCGGACAGCCGGGTGACGTTTGTTGTGTTAACGGCTAAGGGTAAAAGCCTGCTTCCCGATTTTAATCACATCTCAGCCCTGCTGCTGGAAAAAACGTACAGGGGATTCACTAACGAGGAAAAGAAAACCCTTATTCAACTGCTGACGAGAGTCCTGAACAATTTATCCTCGTCTGAATCCGATTTGCCCTGAGGTGAGTATGTTGAAGCTGGCAAAAGGGCTGAGACGGGTACTGGGTTTTTTGATATTCGATCCCCGTCTGGTCTGGTTGAAATATCTGCTGACCGTCGCCCTGCTGGGATTTCTGTTGGTATCCAATTCCATGAAGATTGGTTATCGGTGGCAGTGGTACCGTGTGGTCCGTTATTTGATTGCATCCGGGGAAAATGGACTTTCCCCCGGGATCCTGTTGCAGGGATTGGCGGTCACGATGAAGATATCAATGATCAGTTTGCTGTTGTCATCGCTGATCGGATTGGTAACAGCCATGTTGAAACTGTCCGATTCTATTGTCGGCCGTTGGCTGGCCGGAATTTACATAGAATCGATCCGAAATACACCCCTGTTGATTCAGATTCTCGTCATCTATTTTGTTTTTGCTCCGATTTTTGGTATCAGTGCGTTTGCGTCTGCGGTGATTGCCTTAAGTCTTTTTGAAGGGGCGTATACATCCGAAATTATTCGGGGTGGTATCAAAGCTGTTTCCAAGGGACAGCGGGAGGCGGCTGCTTCATTGGGGATGTCGGGGCTGCAGACATACGCTTTCGTGATCCTGCCCCAGGCATTTCGTATGATGACTCCGCCGCTAACCGGGCAGGGTATCTCGCTGATCAAAGATTCGGCGCTTGTCAGTGTCATTGCTTTGTATGATTTAACCATGCAGGGGCAGGCTATCGTGTCAGAAACGTTTTTGGCTTTCGAAATCTGGTTGACCGTTGCTGCTTTGTACCTGTCACTGACACTCACCCTTTCAGCACTGGTTCGACTTCTCGAAAAGAAAGCAGTTATCTAACACAGGAGAAATTGTATGACTTTAAAGAAATGGGTCGCTTTAATCGCAGGACTCGGTTTAATCATGACCATGGTTGCCTGTTCTCCCGACGGCAAGAGTGACGGCACAAAAGCAGATGCTCCGGAATCACAGCTGGACACAATTGTCAGGCGGGGCACCTTGAAGGTCGGGATGTCGACCTTTGTCCCCTGGGCAATGAAGGATAAGGAGGGAAAGCTGATCGGGTTTGAAATCGATGTTGCCAGGCAGTTGGCGGAGGATCTGGGCGTCGAGGTCGAATTTGTTCCCACCAAATGGTCCGGCATTATTCCAGCACTTCTGACTGGCAAATTTGATGTCATCATTGGTGGTATGGGCATTCAACCGGGCCGAAATCTCAAGGTCAATTTTTCCATTCCCTATGACTATACCGGGATGTCGATCGTTGCCCATAAAGAAAAGGCCCGAGGATATAAGAGTTTGTCGGATTTCAACAAACCTTCAGTTTTGATAGCCGCCAGGATTGGTACCACGGCGGCGGCGGCTGTCAAAAAGTTTATGTCCAAGGCAACGTTGAAGCTGTTTGATGATGAATCACAGGCCATACAGGAACTACTTTCCGGCAGGGTTCACGCGGTAGTGGCGTCGGCACCGCTGCCGGCATTTCAGGCAATCAAGTATGCAGAAAATCTGTTTACGCCTGTTGCCGGGACTTTTACCCGCGAACCGATCGCGTTTGCTTTGCGAAAAGGGGATTATGACCTGGTAAACTTCTTCAACAGCTGGATACGTGTTAAGGAAAGTCAGGGCTGGCTGGCTGAAACCAAGCGTTACTGGTTTGAAACCCGGGACTGGGAAAGCAAATTACAATAACAGGATGTTAATTGAGAAAAAAGTCATTCCGATTGAACCGACTGGATCTGGTCTTAATTCTGCTGCTGTTTGGCGTTGGAATCTATTTGGTCGAGACCGTTTTCATAACGTTTCATTATCAATGGAATTGGGCGGTAATTCCCCAGTACTTTTTCCGGTTTGATACCCTGACAGACAGCTGGGTTCCCAACCTGCTTGTAACGGGTTTTCTAACCACCATTCGCCTCACAATCTGGTCCTCTTTGATGGCGATTTTGCTGGGAACTGTCGCAGCTGTCGTTATCCGATCCGGCGGACTCTATTTCAGGCTGCTTGCCCGATCTTATGTCGAACTGGTCCGCAACACACCGCCACTGGTCTTGGTTTTTATTTTTTACTTTTTTTTTGGCAACCAGCTCATGGCCATGCTGAAAATAGAGGATTTCTTAGCATCCCGATCTGAAAATACCCGGTATGTGCTGTCGATCCTATTTGCAACGGAGGAGCGGTTTCCCGAATTTCTATCGGCAGTATTAACACTGGCGCTTTTTGAAGGCGCTTACATGACCGAAATAATCAGGGCCGGGCTGGAAGCTGTCCCCAGGGGCCAGTGGGAGGCGGCTGACGCACTGGGTTTGACCGTCTGGTCCAAATATCAAGATGTGATTCTGCCGCAGTCGTTTCGCATCATGCTTCCCGCATTGGCTGGACAGATTATTTCTACAATTAAAGATTCGGCCATTGTTTCTGTGATTTCGATACAAGAGTTGACATTTCAGGGAATGGAGCTGATGTCTGCCACCTATCTCACTTTTGAGACCTGGATTACAATTACCGTTATGTACTTTTGCCTGACCTATTCATGCTCGCTGGGAGCAGGCTGTCTGGAAAGATACTTTCAGAAAGAGCGCTAACCGGCATAATATCTATCCATGTTGATAGGCATTGTAACAAATCTGTAGGGTAGTCCAACAGGCTACTGGATTGCTGATCTACCGCAGAGGAAGCGAAGCGGAACTGATTCATATGAAGAGGGAAAACAGGCGGTAGAACCCATCCCAGACTCGGTACGTCAACCGGGTTCTTACCAGCGCCACCTTGATGAGGCATCATAAGGCTATAGCCAACGTCTTCAGCCTGTTATATAATCTGCTGAAGCAATCCATACCGGTGATTCACACAGCTGAGGATACCGGGATGCATGCTACAGGAATATTTTTTATCGGAGGTCGACAATTGCCCCTTTTCGAATACCTGGGGGGACCGTAATTGAAGGTACCCATTTTCCAAAGGATTTTCCGGGTCAGGAGATTTTTCAGCTGTTATTCAGCAGGATTGCCGGGGGGGGCGTTCATGCCTGAAGAATTTGTACTCACCGAATCGGCATTTCAGGTCACATTTTCAAAAAACTGGGTGTCAAAATGGGTTGTCCAGCCGTTTACTGAACCGCGAATTTGTGCTTTCAATACACGGATCTTAATTTGTGCTTTCAATACACGGATCTTATTTAACACAGAAAACCGGGTTTTTTGGGCCCGGATTCTATAATCCGATGTGAACAGTCAGAGTGAGGTATCTTTCGTGACTACAGAGATGGATCAAAATACGGCAAACAGTATCAAGTGTCCCGATTGTGAAAAGGCGTATCCCCGTCCAGAGCCGGGAACCTATCGTTGTGTGCAGTGTCTCTGCAAATTCAGCATAAATGAAGACCGCTCCATGACCATCATTCCGTATTTTGATGAGATCAAACTCGAACCGCTGATCGTCATGCTGGCGGTCCTGGGTCTGGTGCTGCTGTTCGCGACAGGGGACAATGTCATGGGATTTACCGAGCGTCTCAAGCTGTTTGGGATCGTCATGCTTGCCGTTGTCGGTCTCTATAAGGGGACGGACCTCCTTTGCCGCCGGTATCGGGGGGTGGATCGATTTTTCCGGAAATTTACCAGACCGCCCTTCAGCAAAGATGACTCATCCCTGATCAAGATCGACTGATTGTCCGGGCTCCCTGTTCGATTTCAGGTAGTTCATGATCCGGGCGGCAGTCATAAAACCGCTCAGATAGGCGCGCTCCCCACCGGATGTGCTTCCCTGCATATTACCGGTGATGAAAATGCCCTGGCCCTGGAGCTTTTTCAAGGCTTCCGGGAGAATCTGCCTGGTTTCCGCTGAGAAAGGGATGCTGGCTGTGGCGAGCAGCTCTGTGTTGGGGATGAGGTTCCCGGTCAGGATGAGGTTGTCCGCCGGAATCGATTCCGAACTGGCGTTTTTCAGCACAATGCCTTCCATACCCTGTTGACCTTGAATCCGGATCTCCCGGACCGCAGGGATTCGCCGCGGCTGACCTTTTCTGAAGAAGTAGAGCCGGCTGAATAGGGAGCAGCCAGGTGATTCTTCATGATCGATCAACAGGGGCGCGCCGTTGACGTGCCCCAGTTTTTCCGCCAGGGAGTAGGCGATCTCTTCTGAGCCCAGCAGGTGGAAACGGGCGGGGGGGATCTCAGTTGAGTGGGACATCAGTTCCAGCAGATGCAGCGTATGATAAACCCGGGCCGGTCGCTGGCCGAAGATCCAGCCTCTTTCCACACGGGTCCTTTCCCGGGCACCACAGGCAAACAGGACGGTATCCGCCCTGACACGATACGCCCCCTCACGGGCGGAAACCACCTGTAGCTCTTTTTCTTCCGGTAAAAAGCGGAGCACCGTTGTTTCAAGACGGGTTTCAATTCCTGCCCGGGTCAGTTTCCGGGCCAGCCGATCGGCGTATTCCGGTCCATGGAGAATACGTCCCGTTGACCATCTCACAAAGGTCGGTCTTCCCAGATGGCAGTATTTCCCGGCGATGCCCCCGATCCGGTCGAAACGGTCCAGGATGAGAATATCCCGGTATCCCGCCCGGCTGAGTCGCAATGCTGCACCTGCACCTGACGGTCCTGCCCCGATAATCACGATCTGTTTTTGGATGACGTTCATATGCCTGCCTGCCTGCGGGTCGAGCCCATGATGATTTCGCTGCCGGGTCCCTTCCGGGTAATGTGATTCAGCGCTGTTCCGGTGCACTCGCTGATGAGCTCGGCAATCTGGATGAGACAGTTGAATCCCTGGCAGCGTCCACTGGCAGACCGGGTGCGTCGCCGCAGGGCGTCAATCGTTCGCGGAGACAAGGGCGAATGGATGGCGTCGATCAGCTCCTGCCTGGAAATCTGTTCGCAATAGCAGATCATGTGGGCATAATCCGGATTCTGGTGCAGCCTGACTTCGTTTTCAAAGGGCCGGTGCAACACCCAGCCCGGACCGGCATCTTCATGACGGCCATCAACAGCATCTGCGGCTGGCTGGCATTCCAGGCCGCACTCACGTTCCAGCCCGCGGTGAATGAATTCAGCCAGTGCGATCGAAACAGTCAGGCCGGTGGAGCGGATCCCCGTCAGGGTTACGACACCATTCAATCCGTCGTTAAACGTGATCTGGTACTGTCCCTGCCGGCAGTGACAGCGCAATCCGGCATAAGCGCTGATGGCCGGTTCTCCGACGATTCCAGGGTAGAGACGGGCAGCCCCGGACCGGATCAGGTCCAGTCCCTCGGGTGTGGTTTCCGGGGTGCTGGCAGGATCGAACGGCAGATCCTCTGCTGTCGGTCCGGCAATGATATTTCCGAAAATGGTCGGTGCAATCAGGATCCCCTTGGTTTTGGGATTGGGTACGGGTAACAGGATCCTGGAAACGGCACTGGAAGCCGTTTTGTCATAGACGAGGAATTGGCCCCGTCGCGGGTTAATATCAAGGGGTCTGGCCCCATAGCTGGTTCCAAGTATCGTACTGCCGAGTCCGGCTGCATTAACAACGGTCCTGGCTTTGAACTGTCTGCCACTGCCGCAGTTCACCGTTTTAACGCCTGTGGCTGTTTCTGACAGGGACTCCACCGGGAGACCCAGAACCAGGTTAACCCCATTGATCACCGCCACTTCGGCAAAGGCGCTACAGGCTGTAAAAGGATCAATGATACTTTCCCGCTCAACCAGGAGAGCCCCTTTGACCGCTTTGGAGATATTGGGTTCCAGTGCCCTGGCCTCATCCCCGGTAATCAGCCATACATCTTCGACCCCGTTCTGGATGGACTTTTTCAGTAATTCCGGCAGCAATGCCTTTTCCTCTTCTGTCAGGGCCAGAACCATGGCCGAGGTCTGCTGCAGGGGCACCTGTAAGCGTCGGGCAACCTCCGGCCACTCCCGGGAGGCTTTGGTGACCAGTTCGGATTCCAGGGATCCGGGGGTGGCATCGAAACCGGTATGGATAATGGCACTGTTGGCTTTGCTGGTTCCTTCGCCCACATCATGGTTTTTGTCCAGCCACAGTATCTTCAGCCGGAACCGGGAGAGGTGGTAAGCCAGCGCACACCCGACAATCCCGGCGCCGATAATTGCCACGTCAAAGAGAACATCCTGTACGCCGGTGTTTTCTGAAAGTCGCAGTCTCTCTTCACACCAGCCTCTGGGCCAGTTGTACAAAACCTGTCCTTTCATATGGATCCGGGAATGCCACGCTTTGGCCACGCTATTACCTCTTGAACAATGCTGCACCATCGCTGGTACCGTTGCAGATAGAGCTGCGTTTCCTGCTTGTCCGGCCGATAGACGATCTGCGGCGGCGGATTTTCGGGAAATCCCGTTTTGGATGAAAAAAGACCGGCCGCCAGGCCGGACATGAGTCCAACACCCAGGGCAGTGGCTTCCGTGATCTCCATGACATGGATGGGAACCCCCAGCAGGTTCGCCTGCAGTTGCATGAGAAACCGGTTCCGGGTCAGACCGCCATCGACCTTGAGATGGTCGCGCTTCAATCCGGATGTCGCCATCAATTCGAAAATATCCTTGACCCTGAAACCGATGGCCTCCATGGCGGATTTGACCAGACTGGCGCGATCGTGGGCCAGGGTCAGACCATGCCAGGTCCCCTTCATATCCGGTTTCCAGTAGGGTGCTGCCAGCCCGGAGAGTGCCGGGATGAAAAACAGCTCCGGTATGGCGGCCGGTTCTGCCAGCATGTCGTCAATGGCTGCGGCGCTGTCTACCAGTTGCATCCTGTCAACCATCCAGTCCACCACGGCGCCGGCAGTGTAGATCCCGCCATCCAATACATATCGAGTCACACCATCCGTCTGCCATCCGACCGATGTCAGCAGGTCGGGAGATCGTCTGGCGGGGTCGGATCCGATGTTGGCCAGCATGAAACAGCCGGTGCCAAAGGTCAGTTTGGCCTCCCCCTCCTGGAAACAGTGCTGTCCAAACAGGGCTGCCTGCTGATCGACACAGAGACCTCCCAGGGGTATCGCTGCTTCGAACCACCGGGCGTCCACCATTCCGACACAGGTCGCATTTCCGACCAGGTCCGGTAATACAGCCCGGGGGATTTCCAGTTTTTCCAGCAGGGTCGGATCCCAGTCCAGGGTTTCCAGGTTGAGCAACATGGTGCGGGATGCCGTGGCGATATCCGTCAGCAGGCATTTCTGCGCGGTCAATTGACCGATCAGCCAGGTGTCACTGGTTGCGAGGCAGAGTCTTCCCTGTTCCAGCAGGGGGGCTGCTGCCGGTTCGTTTTCCAGAATCCAGCGCATCTTGGCTGCAGAGAAATAGGGATCGAGTTTTAACCCGGTTCTGGCAGTGATTTCTAAAGCCAGACCCTGATCCTGCCATCGCTGGATGATTGCCTGGGTTCGCCGGTCCTGCCAGGAGATGGCAAAACCGAGGGGTTCGCCGGTTTCCCGGTCAAACCCGATGACGGTTTCACCCTGGTTGGCCAGCCCGATCATGGCAACTTCTGAAGGAGAAACACCGGCTTTCTGGATCACATCCCGCCCGGCTTTGACCAGGCTGTCCAGCATATCATGGGGGTTATATGCCACCCAGCCGATGTGAGGGGCGTGAACCGGTATGGGAAAGTTGTCAGACACTGCAATCACCTGCGCCTGGGAATTCAGAAGAATCCCCTTGCTGCTGCTGGTGCCCTGGTCGAGGGCCAGGATATAGCGCTTTGTCACGTCAGCTCCCCGGTCTTTTTAATAAGGTGTCCTTGAACAGGTTCGGAGATGTGAACATTGAACCCCTCGATAATTTTACGATCCTCTGGATCAATATGGTCCGTGATAAACACATCCACGTCACGCCAGGTGGATACCCGCATGAAGGCCCGGCTGTTCATCTTACTGCTGTCCCCGACCACAATGGTCTGGTCGGCGAGGGATATCATTTTACGGGTCACCGAGGCTTCCGGCATCCGTTCGATGCTGATGCCGTCCCGGGGGTCAAATCCGTCGGCGCCAACAATGGCCTTGTCAGCTTTCAGATGGTCCAGGACCAGCTCTGTGATCGGACCTGCGCAGGCATATGAAAACTCGTTGATCAATCCACCGATAAAGAGCACCTCCAGCCGGCGATTTGAGAGCAGAATATCCGCTGCCCGGATACTGTTGGTCATGATGATCAGGCGATGGGGGAAATCCTTGCGGGCCAGCAGGGCTGCAATCCGGTTGTTGGTGGTGCCATCGTTGAGAAAGATCCGGTCCCCTTCCCTGATAAACTCTACCGCCTTTTCTGCAATCAGCTGTTTCTCCCGGACCAGTTTGGTTTCCCGTTCCCGATAGGTCTCTTCCAGGAGTCTGCGCTTGCGAATGACGGCGCCCCCATGGGTGCGCCGGATAATATCGGCTTTTTCCAGGGCGATCAGATCCCGACGGATGGTGGCGATGGACACCCCGAGATGCGCCTGCAGGTCCGGAACACTCAGTGAGATGTGTTTTTTCAGGAGCTGCTGAATGGCGTTATGACGTTTTTCTGCGTTCATCGAAATAAGGTCGATAGTGACTGACGGTTCAGTGCTGGGTGGATCCTGTCTTGTTATTCGACAACTGGCGGAGCCAGGCCCTTGCTTCGCCACTGGATGATTCGGGTATCCAGGCGTTCCACGAGTTCCATGATACCCCCTGGGAAAAACAGGATAAAAATACAGATCAGGCCCCCCATGATGGTCAGCCGCACCAGACCGAACATGCGCAGCCATTCGCCACCGAAAACAAACAGGGCTGCCCCGAGCACACCCCCAGGAAAACGCCCCATGCCACCCACCACCATCATGGCGATGGCCATGAGAAAGGTGCTGATATAGAGCAGGTCCGGTGAAGCGATGCCGGTATAATGCACATAGAGCCCCCCCGCAATTCCGGTACTGAACGAGCTGAGGGCGAACACCTTGAGCTTTTCCCGGTATTCACTGATGCCCAGTGCCGTTGCCATCTCGTGGGCATCCCGGAGCGCCATGAAAGCGAGACCACTTCTGGAGTGGATGATCGCGTAAACCAGCAGCAGCAAAACAATAAAAGCCGCAAAATTAATATAGTATGACTGCAGGGTGGTAATCCCCTCGTAAAGAGGCGGAACCTCCGGAAGTCCCATGGAACCGCCGGTGCTGTATCGAAAAATCTTCAGGATATCCGGCAGCATATTGGCGAAAATCATGGATAGCAATGCAATATAAATCCCCCGCAGACGCAGGGAAGGCAGCCCGATAAACAGGGTCGCAATCAGCATGGTAATCAGTCCGCTCAGCAGGATGCAGATCGCCGGTGGCAGTCCGCTGTGCATCGAAAGCAGGGCGGAGGAATAGCAGCCGATGACCAGAAAGGCAACATTGGCCATGGACCAGATACCGGCGTACCCCATGATCAGGTTCCAGTTGGAAACCACGATCGCCCAGATAAAAAAAACACTGAACAGGTGTCTGATATAGGGTGAGCGGGTAAAAACAGGCATCAGCGCAATGATGATCAGCCCTCCCAGGACGGTCATTTTTTTCCAGTTCCATAAAGCTTGCATGAAGCGGTCTCCCAGCCTGCACGGTTCAATAAGATGCGCTCTTTCTGCCAAAAAGGCCTTCCGGTTTTACCAGGAGAATGACCAGAAAGATCACGAACCAGGCCGGCCAGACCCAGGATTGGCTGCCGTAAAAAGTGATCAGAGCCTCCACCAGCCCCATGACCAGCCCGGCGAAAATGGCACCGGTGATGGTGCCCAGGCCGCCGAAGACGACAATGATGAACCCTTTGAACATCCATTCCCATCCGACCTGGGGTGTTAAGTAGTATTTGGAGGCCAGCAGGATACCGGCCAGACCCGTCACGGCGGATGCCAGTCCGAATGCGAAGCCGAGGGTGCGGTTGGCGTTGACACCGACCACCCGGGCGCCTTGGATGTCCTGTGCAACTGCCCGGATCGAACGGCCAAGCCAGGTGCGGCTGAAAAAGAGGTTCAACCCCAGCACAAATACCATCACAAAAACAATCAACACCACGTCGTGGTGATTGATCCGGACAAATCCAAACTCAAACGCATCCTCGAAAAAAACAGGGATTTCTTTGACCCGGGCGCCAAAAACCTGCAGGATCAGGTTTTCCATCAGGATCCCCAGCCCCAGCAGAAAAATAACACTGGCGATCTCCCAGTTGGGTTTTTTGACCAGGAAGACAATGGCTCCCCGATAGAGAATCAATCCGAAAACAAACATCAGCAGACAGCTCAGGATCATGGACACAATCAGGTTGAAACCGGCGCCGGACAGAAACATGAACGTCAGATACCCCCCCAGGATGGACATCCCGCCATGGGCAAAATTAAAAATTCGAACCACTCCCTGGATAATTGTCAGTCCCAGGGCCATGATCGCATACAGCGAGCCGATCAGCAGGCCGCTGAGGAGGGTGTTGACCAGATCAATGACAAAATAGGATGACATATCAGTTCCGGCTTGTACGGTTCAATAGGATTGCTTTCAGACAGCCTGTCCCTTTCTGGATATACTGCTTAAAAATATGCTTTTTCAATCTGCGCCTTGTTAATTTCACCCGCCTGTTTTTCAAGCACGATCCGTCCCTTGCTGAGCAGATAGATCCGCTTTGCCAGTTTAAGTGGGTAGTCCACTTCCTGCTCCACGACCAGGATGCTGGCCTCCGAGTTGCTGTGAATCTGCCGGATGGCCTCGAAAACGGTTTTCTTCAGCAATGGGGAGAGCCCAATGGAGGGTTCATCGATCATCAGCAGGGCCGCCCGGCTCATCATACCCCGTCCGATGGCCAGCATGCGGGCTTCTCCACCGCTCAGGGTCATGGCGGATTGGCTTTTTCGCTCGGCCAGTCTTGGGAAAAGGGAAAAAACAAATTGCAGACCGGTAGCGAGATGTTTGCGGGCCCTTTTGTTGAAAGCACCCATGCACAGGTTTTCCAGCACGCTCATGTCCAGGAAGAGGTTCTTGTCTTCCGGAATATAGACCAGACCCATCTCGACACGCTGTTCCACGGGGGCCTGGGTAATATCCTGTCCCCGAAAGCGTACGGATCCATTGGCCGTGGGATGGATGCCACCGATCGTTTTCAGGAGGGTGGATTTTCCATGGCCATTGGGCCCGAAAAGGGCCACCACGTCGCCATCCAGCACCTTGAAACAGACCTGGCGGATCACCTGCAGATCACCGTAGAAACAGTCAAGGTCGCTGACCTCCAGAATCGGATCGGTCCTGTCCGGTTGTTTAGCCATGGTTATTCTTCCGTTCCCAGATAGACGTTGATGACCTCCTCAGTTTCCCTGACCGCTTCCGGTTCTCCGAGGAAAATGATTTTTCCGTTGTGCAGGATCATCATCCGCTGGGAGATCTCGATCAGCATATCCAACAGGTGCTCAATGATGATGACGGTGATTCCCATCTCCTGATTGATCCTGCGGATGAGATCCAGAAAAGACCTGATTTCCAGAATGGAAAGCCCGGCCAGCGGTTCGTCCAGCATAATAACCTGGCAGTCGGTACAGAGAATACTGCCCAGCATCACCAGTTTCATGCTGTAAATATCCAGGTTGGTCGCCGGCTGGTCCTGGCAGGCAGTCAGGTCCAGAAACGACAGGGTTTTTCTGATCTGCTCGGCTACCGCACGGTGATTGGTAAGTCCGCGAACTGAACCGGAACCGAAAACAGCCCCGACCCTGAGATTGTCATAGACGCTCAGCGTCGGAAATGTCGCCGGAATCTGAAACGTCCGCCCCAGCCCGAGATGACATATCTGGTGGGACTTGAGGCGGGTGATATTGTGACCGGCAAAAAAAATCTCCCCCGTCGATGGCGGAAAGGTTCCGGCAATCACATTGAACAGGGTCGACTTCCCCGCACCATTCGGTCCGGCAATGCCGAAAATCTCTCCCTGTGCCACGGTCAGGTCCACGTTTGAGAGGGCCACCAAACCGGCAAAGTTCTTGGACAGACGCACGGTTTGCAGGATCATGGGGCTTCCCCGATACGGTCAACCGACCTGTTGTTCGCTGTTATCATGTCTGATTTGCGGTTGATGCCTATTTCATCCAGGGCGGTTTGATAAAATCTCCCTCCTTGTACTTGTTTTCAGGATAAACATGGATATGCTTCCCGCCCCGGATCTGGCTCCACTCCACGGGGTAAAACCCATCACCATAGAGGGTCGTGTTGTTGCGGGGATTGAATACAAAATTGGTATGCAGTCCCTTGTGGGGATGCTGCAGGACATAGTTGACCACCCGGTTATAACAGTTCGAACAGCCTGTTGCTGTTACTGCCTCGGCCCACATGTCAAAAATCTGCCTGACATGGGTGGCATAGTTGTCGGTGGGGTAGGCCCCGTACTTGGCTTTCCAGCGGTTCAGATAACTGGCCACTGCGGGTTCATTGACTTTCATGGATCCCCCCATCCAGATAACACCTTCCGCTGCTTCCTTGGTCAAGGCCATGTATTCAGGGGTGCTGGGGGTATACTGATAGACAACAATACCGTCATATCCCTTCTTGCCGAAGCGCTGGACAAAGGCTTTCTGGAAAAGGGCTGAATCGGTCGCCAGAAGCAGCCAGAGAGAGACGTAAGCGGGTCTTTCTCGGTCCAGCTTGGTCATGATGTCATTCCAGTCCACTTTGCCGAACTGGGTGAATTCATTGATCACAACCTCATAGCCGTCCTTCTGGGCCATCTTGATCACTTCGTCTGAAGGAGCCGTATTGTATGGAAATTCCACACGGATGACTGCCATCTTATTGTTGGGCGGTCGCCAGCCCATTTTGGCAGGTATGGTCGGCAGCACTTCCCGAAAGGAATCGGCATACGCCATCTGGGACCAGCTGACATGAAAAACGTTGCGGGTGTCAGGCATCCCCTTTTCAATGGCGTCGGCGATCACATGATAGGCAATCCCGGAAAAATAGGGAACATCGTACTTTGCCATGGTCTGCACATCGATGGGTGAAAGGGCACAATAACTGGTCATCAGCACATCGACCTTGCTGTTCACCAGCCGTTCAAAAACCGCCTTGACCACTTCGGGTCGACCGTCCTGGGTATCCATGACGATGCCCTCCAGCTGTCTCCCCAGCAGTCCGCCCTTGGCGTTATACTCCGCGATGGCCAGCTTCAAAGCCTTGTCAGCCGTATCACCCACACTGGCAAAGGGACCGGTGAGGGGAACCGGGATGCCGATTTTGATCGTCTCAGCTGCCTGAATGCTTGAACCGGCAAACAGAACCAGTGCAAAACCGACAATGAGTGTGACAACGGTATGTATCAGTCTCATTTTGAGCTCTCCTTTTTTCATGTTGTTGTGATTGAAAATGAATAGAAAGTTCTTCAGGCATAAAGCGGCGGCCGTTTGTTGATCCAGGGCCTGGCCTTTTCCAGCTGACCTGCGAGCTGGTAGAGCAGGGATTCGTTGGCGTACTTCGCTGCAAACTGCACCCCGACGGGCAGTCCGTCCGGTGTCCAGTATAAAGGCACGGACATGGCGGGCTGACCGGTGACATTGAACATGGATGTAAAGGGCATGTAAGATAACAGCCGTCCCATCATCTCCCCGATATCGTCCAGGTCGGTGGATAAAACCCCGATTTTAAGCGGCGGCCCGGCCAATACCGGTGAAATAAAGATATCATAGGTCTCAAAGAATCCGGCGATCTGGCGGGTGACCCGGTTTTTCACCACCAGCGACCGCAGCAGATCGACCGCCTTGATCTCTTTGCCCTGTTCCAGCAGGAAGAGGTTGACACTCTCCAGATTATCACGACCGGGCGTGCGGTTGAACATGGCCGCTCCATCCTGCAGAAACATGCATTCGTTGCTCATCAGGATGGCCATGAAGGCCTCTCCCCAGGCTGCCACATCCCAGACGGGAGCTGCTGCTTCAACCTGATGACCCAGATCCTCCATCAGTTTCGCCGCATCTGCCACCGCCTTTTTGCATTCTTCATCGACAGGCTCCCCTCCGGGCGCCTCAGCCGAAAAAGCCACCCGCAATCGACCGGGGTCTCGGCCGACCTCATCGAGAAAGGGCCGCTCAGGGGGCTGCGCCCAGTATGGGGCCCCAATATCCGGTCCGGCGGTGCAGTCCAGGATCGCGGCGCTGTCCCTCACCGTTCGGGTAATGACACCCTCCACGATCATTCCGTGCCACAATTCATGATTGTCTGGTCCCATGGGGTTTCTACCCCGGGTGGGTTTCATACCGAAGGTGCCGCAGCAGGCGGACGGCATGCGGATCGATCCTCCCCCGTCCCCGCCATGTGCCAGCGGGACGATGCCGGCAGCCACCGCTGCGGCCGAACCACCGCTGGAACCGCCGGTGATATGGTCGAGTTTCCAGGGATTGTGGCTGGGTCCGTTGGCAACCGGTTCACAGGTCGCACTGATCCCGTTTTCGGGTGTGTTGGTCCGGCCGAGAGTGACCAGCCCGGCCCGATTGAAGCGGTTGATGATCTCGCTGTTGAAATCCCGTGTCCACCCCTGATACAGGCGGCTGCCGCAGTTGGTCGGATAGCCCGCAATACTGCTGATCAGGTCTTTGACCAGAAACGGAACACCGGTAAAGGGACCCTGGGGGATCCCCTTGCTGATTATCCTGTCCGCATAGTCGCTCATCATGTAGGTAATCGCATTGAGTTTGGGATTGAGCCGTTCAAGGGCGTCCAGCGCCGTATCCGCCAGTTCCCTCGGAGTAACCTCGCCTTTTCTGACCAGTTCTGCCAATCCCAGCCCATCGAAATTCGAATATTCAGAAAAGAGTCTGCCCATGATGCCTCCTTTTACGGTCCTTGTTTCCCCCGGGGTTGACCGGGGAGAGATGAATCGATAACAGGGTAAAAACGATGAAACACCCTGCGACAGGAAATCAAAATACGTCACGAACCTGAAGCAGGGGATTTAGACTGAATGGAACTCCATTAAAATTTATATAACAATGATATATAAATTTTAATGGATCCGGTTCGGGACGTTTAAACCCTAAGACAGGTATTTTATAAATGATTTTTTCTGAACAAAAACTAAATTAACAATCAAAATAAGTCAAGGAAAATAATTGGTCTCTTTTTGATATCACCCGAACCGGACTGCTCCGAGGGCTCTCTATCGGGTAAAGTCCTGACCAGCTGATCGTAAAAAATAAAAAAATGCGCAACTATTCAGAACTTTATCTAAGGAGAAGCTGAGACCTGTATGTAATTGAACGGATTGGGAGTGGTTAAGCATCGCCATGAAGGCGATGCGAACGACCGCCCTCGGAAGACGGCCATGGATGGCCGTCGAGAATGAGTTCAATCACATACCGGTCTTAGCTTCTATAGCTGAACCTGAATAGCTGAATAGACACTAAAAAGTGACAATATCCTTCCAGTGGACCCCATCAGCAGATGGTATCAGATTCCGGACGGCTGGGGTTCTGTGAAGACAGGGACAGGATGACTTGCAGCGAAAGTACCCGCTGTTCTGAAAAATCCGGTTGGCAGACGTGCTCGTTTTGGAAAAGTCTAAATCAAAAGGACGATGGTCAGTGAGAAAAATGAGAGGATGGTGGAAATCAGGATGGTGGCCGAAGCCATTTCCGTATCGCTGTTCAGTTGGGATGACAGAATGTAGATGGAGGTGGCGGTGGGCAGTGCGAAAAAGATCATGCTGATCTTGAAGGGAATACCGGTCACGCCAAAGGCCTGCAGCAGGAAATAGCCTATTAGCGGCATCAGGATCAGTTTGCAGACGGCTGCGATCACAGACACATTAAAATAGCCTTTGAGACCCCGAAAGGTCAGTGTGCCCCCGATAGACAGCAAAGCCAGCGGGAGTGTGACAGAGGTCATCAATTGAAAGGTGTTGACCAGAAAATTCGGAAAGGATCCGACGCCCCGGGCATAGAGAATTCCCGCAACACAGGAGAGAATCAGGGGATTGGAGATCACGGCCCGGCTCATCATCAGGAATGTATGCTTCGCGTCGATCCGTCGACCGGAATACCAGATCAGGGTCGAGACTGCCGCCACATTAATGATGGGGATCGCGATACTGATCATGATCCCGAAATACCGCACCCCCTCCGCACCAAAAGCGTTGATAACGATGGCCATCCCGATGTAGGTGTTGAACCGGTAAGCGCTCTGGGAGAAAGTACCGGCACCGAAATTGGAAATGTGAAAAACGCGAATGAGAATCAGACTCAGGACAAAAATCAGCACAATGACAATCAGGACCACCAGGCAGTAGGTGAGATCCATTTCGCCGGTCGAGCTGGCGCTGCCGATTTTCCAGAATAACAGGGCCGGAAAGAAGATGAAGTAGACCAGCCGGTCGGCTGTTTTCAGGAAGACATCGCCGGTCAGATCGTATCTGCGCAGGATGATACCGATGCCAAGCAGGGCGAAAACGGGGAAAACACTGTTAATAACCAATTCGAAATCCTTACTCTGGGGATTGGGGGGAGACACATGTAAGAGTTCTATCTTTTCCGAATTGGCCCTGAAAGTCAATGCTCAAAGGTGAGCGGGTGCACCAAAAACATGTAGGATTGTGATCATAACCGCTTCAAGAGGTTATTTATTCAGAAAAACGCATGCATCCATCCTTGGAGCTCCTGGAATCCATCCCTGGCTTCCAAGGTTTTCTGAACAAACAACCGCTTTCCGCTGACAGGTATCCACACATATTTGGTGCACCCAGGAGAGCCTGCTGCTGGATGCAGTACCAGCGACGGTAACGGCGTGTTTGCTTTGACAGCCATTCGTTTACCGGATACCATAAAATCGCAGTGCCGTTTTTCGCACAGCCGGTTCTCTCCGCTACCCTCGACAGTGATTCACCCTATGATTCAGATTGAGACGATCAAATCCTTTGACGACAGCAGGCTCGCACTCTCCTTTTCGGCGGCGAGCAATCGAATTGTGCTGTTTGGGGCATCCGGTGCCGGGAAATCGGTGCTGCTCAAAATGATCGCGGGGTTTTACAATCCGGATCGGGGAAAAATCAGTGTCAATTCCCGCATGCTGTTTGATTCTGAAAACGGGATTGATATTCCCATTTATCAGCGCAGAATCGGCTACCTGCCCCAGGAGTATACCCTTTTCCCCAATCTGACCGTCAGAAGCAATATCCTTTACGGGGTCAGGTTCCAAAAAAAAGTCCTGGACAAAAGCTGGTTTGATACGTTGATCAGCCGCCTTGAGATCGGGGATCTGCTGGAAAGGGACCCCGGATCCCTGTCCGGGGGGCAGCAGCAGAGAGTGGCACTGGCTCGCAGTTTGATCATCCGGCCGGATATCCTGCTGCTGGATGAGCCGTTCAGTGCGCTTGACAGTGCCATCCGCGAGACATTGCGCAATATGGTGATGGATATGGTGGATGAGCTGGATATCGTCACCCTGCTGGTGACCCATGATCTGGATGAGGCGTTTGTTTTTGGCCAGCACCTGGTTCTGGTGGATCAGGGAGCGGTTGTTGAAGCAGGTGAGCGGGATGGGCTGTACCAGCATCCCCGGTTTGTTGAGGCAGCAAGGTTGCTGGGCTTTACCAACATCTATCCGATACAGAAAATAGAGGAAGGTACGGCGACCATTCAGAGTGGGGATACATTTTTTTGCGGGGGTGTTTTTAAAGGGAAAAACCCCTATCTGTGCATTCGTCCCGAACATATCATGATCCTCCGTGAAAACCGGCCGGTAGACGGGAAAAAAAGGACCAACGGCATTGATGGAGAGATCCGCCATGTCTACCATCACGGCCGGTACATTAAAATCCAGCTGTTAACGGGTTCCGGGCTGGAGATGCAGATTAACATTCCGGTGCATGTGTTTGACAGACTCAAGCTGAAACCCGGTATGACATTGCGGGTTTTTTTAAAAGAGGAATCCATCGTTGTATGCAATTCCAGAGATGACGGGGGGCTATGAAACGTTTCATCTTGCTGGTAACGATGGTGATCCTTCTGCCAGTGACGGATGCAACCGCCGGGGATATTTACTGGTATCTGGCGGTGTCCATGGCCAAGCCGGGCGGGGAAGTCGTCGCCCGGTTCAACCAGCAGGCGGGTGGGGACCGGGTGCTGCTGATTCTGGGCGGGTCCGGCCAGCTCTTAAGTAAAATAGAACTGGCTCGGCGGGGAGATTTCTATACCCCTGCTTCCGACGATTTTCTCATAAAAGCCAGTGACAAAGGGCTGGTGCAAAGCCAGCGTCTGCTCCTCTATCAGAAACCGGTTTTCGGGGTTTCCCGGGCAGGCCATTTAAAAATCCGCGCTTTCAGTGATCTATATCGCCCCGGGGTCCGGCTGGCGCTCGGCAATGCGAAAACCATGGCGCTAGGGGCGGCCTACCTGCAGATCGAGGAGCGGATGGGAAGATCCCTGGCAGGCCGGATTCGTGCAAACAGCCAGCTGGAAGCGATCAATATCTCACAGATCGTTAACTATCTGCGGGCCGACGTTGTGGATGCCGGGATCATCTTTGATACCGTTGCCCGGGCAAATCGACTGGACTATGTGGAGATTCCCGAATCGTATAACAGCCCCGTTGGATCGTATTTCATCCGTCTGGTCTTCTCTACAGGAAGTGAGGCGTCTCTGGAGCGATTTGAAACCTTCCTGTTTCAACAGACCCGGATATTTGCCAAACACGGATTTCAGCTGGTTAAAACCCCATGAAAATATCCCGGTTTTCGCTTATCATTGCACTCCTGTTTCTGATTTTTCTGTTCGGTGTCTTTGCGGGGGGCGTGTTGAGCATCGATCTGTCTGCCCTGTCCGCATTGCTGGTGGAAACCTCATTCTTATCAGCAGTCCTGTTCAGTCTCAAGACATCGCTGCTGGCAACGGTGATTGCCTTCATCATCGGGGTCCCCGCCGGTTTTTATCTGGCTCGTGTCAAGGGACGGCTGGCCAGACTGCTGGATGTGCTCTTCGATATTCCCATAGTTGTTCCCCCCCTGATTATCGGGGTGCTGCTGTTGACCTTTTTCAACCAGCCGCTGATCAAAGCGATCTACCCCTTTATCTTCACTACGGCCGGCGCTGTCATTGCGCAGTTTTTCGTGGCGGTGCCCTTTACCATCAAGTCGTCCAAAACGGCATTCGCACTGGTCCCGCCAATTTATGAGCGCATCGCGATGACGCTGGGGGCGCGTCCCTTTGTCTCTTTTTTCGATACGACCTTCAAGATCGCCCTGCCGGGAATCAGTTCCGGTCTTGTCCTGACCTGGCTGCGGTGCCTGGGGGAGTTTGGTGCGACCCTCATGGTTGGCGGTGGTATCCCGGGGAAAACGGAAAATATTCCCGTCAATGTCTATCTTCACATGAGTGGTGGGGATTATAAGCTGGGAATTGCCGTCAGTCTGCTGACCGTGCTGCTTGTTATTTTCTGTATCATTCTGATCAACAGCTTTTTGTTGCGGTTCAAACGCGTCCGGTAAGTTATTTGAAGTGACTCGCTGCCAGCAGGATCCGGCATGTGATGAAATCGTCCAATAGCAGGGATCCAGGGCTGTTTTTGATGGACAGTGAATTCAGGACTATTGATTGATCGAAAACAAGCTGGTAAAGAATAGGGAGTACACCGGATTTGATGGCCCGATGATGTCACTTCAGGGTCAAAATACTGTTTCAGCAGAATGTCCAGGCTTATTTCCATTAACCGAACAGCAAAAGAAAACCGACATTAATCGATGGAAAAAAATCAACATATCTCAGGATCAGAAGTAAAATTCGATCCGATCTCGATGGAGTTCCGGGAGATCATCAGCTACCATCTCAGATTGCTGAAAAGTCTGGATAATTCGGATCAGGGAGATCTGGACCGGGTCGAAAAAGTTGAGACGACCAACCGTCAGAACTTGAATGTGATCGCCTATTGTATCTCCTTCCTGATATTCAAATTCATCGATGTTGACCCCTTTGTGCAGCGGAACAACATTGCATGGGCATCGAAAGCCCTCGTCAGATACGCCTCAATGACGGATAGGGGAAGAAAGCTGGATAAAAACAGCTACTATTTTCTAAAGGACAAACTGAGGGACTACCTGAAGAGCATCAATTCGGAGCTGACGCGTATCGACGGTCAACCCATCGATGTCTGGCAGCACGGATATGACAAGCTGGATAACGAATTGAAGAAAAAAGGGATTCTGAAAGCACTCGAATAGAAAGCCCTGCGCATACCCCCCACCGCCTCAGGATAAAACAGCTGAAACGGCCTATTTATCATTATTATACAGAATCAGATCGGTCTTCTTGCTGCAGGCAATATTTCTAGCCTCGCCATAACTTCCTGCCCTCACCTTTCCCGTATACCGGTTCTGGACATCGACAAAATAGAGATTGGGGTCTATCTGTTTGATGGTGATCGGGATCTGGTCGTGAAGACACACATCGTGGATGGCGCCGCTGTTGTCGTCGTGCAAGAGAACTTTTTTATTCAAATTTCCGGCGATCGCGCTTTTCGATAATAACCAGACGGTCAAGATAAACAACAGCGCTGACAACGGTTTTTTTACCATGGGGGACTCCTCTATGGGCTGCTTGACTCTGAATCTCCTGTTCCATCTTTAGTCTAGACACAAACGGTCCCTTTTTCAAGCACGTTGTTGCTGAGCATCGGGAAACCGGTTCAGGACGGCACAGCGGAGGCCAGGACAATCTCCAGGGGCGTTTGAGAGATGGATTGAAGTGTCTGGCGGGTGGCTGCTGCCAGATCGATCCTGGCATCCCGGGTCTGCACCAGTAGCGCTCGTTGAATATCGGAAAAACTGTAGGCCCGCATCACCAGGATCGCAATGGCCGACTGCAACGGTAACAGGCTGTTGTTGAAGGCGGCATTTTCCATATAGGATCCGGTAACGATAAAGCCCCGTTTCGTTTCCAGGGCAACCGCTGAATAGCAGCCACTGTATGGGGCATAAGACCTGGAAGCCGCATCCAGGGCTTTCAGCACCAGTTCCTCATCCGTCTGTTTGACAAGCTGGAGAGGATGATCCTGGGGTTTCAGCAGCCGGTTGTCGCTCCCGAGATCGCCAGGACCGAAACCGAAGGGCAAAAGGTCAATCAGCGGGTGGGGGTCCTTACCGGGTAGATAGATCTTCAGGTCTTCTGCCCCGTTCAGTTCAACCATGAATTGCCGGCATCCGCCGCACGGGGGTGTTGAGACTGCCACGGCTTTTAGACTGGTCTCACCAAAAGAGGCGGCGTTGGCGATGGCTGCCTGTTCCGCATGAATGGCACTGCTGAGGCTCTCCCCCGGGAATTCGATATTGGCTCCGAAATAGAAATTGCCGCTCTCTCCCCGACAGATACTCCCCACCCTGAACCCGGAAACAGGCACAAATGCCCGGGTGGCTGCCAGGGGCAGCAATTTGTCAATCAGTTCCTCGACTGAAATCCGCAATGTCCCGACCAGGGCTTTGACCTCTTCGGCAATGAGGTAACCCGGGAAGGTCGGGGGAAAATATCCGTCCAGGACCTTGTTGTCGATGGTGCCTCTGATTTTTCTTTTTCTCAACATCCCTTTAATCTCCCAGATAGGCTCGAATCTTGTCGAACATTTTTTCCTGAGCCCGGAAGGCTTCGACAACATCCGGGGCGAAGTGGGTGCCACTGTCCCCGAAGATGATCGCCGCCGCCTTTTCGTGGGCGAAGGCTTTTTTGTATGGTCTGACTGAGGTCAACGCATCATATACATCAGCCAGTGCGGTAATCTGGGCGGACAGCGGGATTTCATCACCTTTCAATCCATCCGGATAACCGGCGCCATTCCATTTCTCATGGTGGTGGTAAGCTATCTGCCTTCCGAGGCTCAAAAAGGACTGCACCTGGATCTTGTTTTCAACCGCCAGGATGGCGTCCCCGCCGATCCTGCTGTGACACTTCATCACGTCGAATTCATCCTGGGTCAGTTTTCCCGGTTTCAGCAGGATGGCGTCCTTGATACCGACCTTGCCAATATCGTGCAGGATGGATGAGTGGTAGATGTCCAGGATATATTCGTCCGTGATGTAGTCCCTGTATTTTTCGCTGTGGGCCAGTTCCTTGGCCAGGGTCTTGACATATTCCCGCATGCGCTCCAGGTGAGAACCGGTATCCTCATCCCGGTATTCGGCCAGCTTTGCCAGCCCCAGGATCAGGGCAAAACGGGAGTCCTGGAAATCCTGCAGACTTTTGCGCAGTTTTCTCTCCAAAATCTGTCGGTTCTCAATCTCCTCTTTATAAGCGATATTGGTGCCGATCAATTTCCGCTTCTGGCTTTCAATCTCTGCGAAAGCCATGGTATACCGCTGGGACAGCATGAACGCCTGGGAAAAAATAAACACGAACATGCCCAGGGGAATGGTGTAGCCTGTCTGAATCAGACCATTGACAAAGAGGATCTCGTTGATAATGGTAATGAACAGAAACAGATAACCACCGACAATGATGATAATTCCCTCCCGGTGGTGACGATAGGCTTTGAAAAGTACAAAAAAGAGGTACAGACCACTGGTAATGGTAAAAACCTGGTAGGCGTTGACGGTTGCGGTAAAGGTTCGTGCAGTGGCGAAAACCACCACCAGGCTGAACAGCACGCTGACCAGCTGGATCGACCGCAGTAACCGGATCTTAAAATCGTCCGGAAAGATGGAAGCAATGAACATGGCGAATACGGGCACCGCCAGGTAGAAGCAGAGGTACTCCAGTTTCTGCAGAAATTCCCAGCTAAAACCGGGGAAAAAAACGTGCAGATACCGTTCACTGACCAGCAGGGAGCGCAGGGCAATCAGACTGCAGAAAAACCCGAAATAGAGATAGGAAAACTCTTTTCTGCGCAGGACAAACATGAACAGGTGATACAGTCCCATGATGAAAATGCTGCCGATGAGGAATCCGTTCGACAACAGTTTTTCCATGGCCTGGGCCTCGATATTCTTTTCGCTGCCCATTTTAATGGCAGACCAGGGGCCGCCTCGCCTGTGGTGGAAGTTCGAAACCTGCAGGATAATCCGGAATCGATCTCCGGAAACCGAAAAGCTGGCCGTCAATGGCCTGAATTCAGGGGTCATGGTTTCGCGGCTGATCCCCACGATTCCGTTGCTGGCAACCAGTTGATGATCCACATACAGGCTGTAGGCCGTATTCATGTCCTGAATCTTGAATGCCAGAGGGGTGTCCCTGGGCTGGATCAGGACTTCGAGAACCAGCGTGGCGAATCCATCCCCCCCCAGCTCTTTCCCATCGATTCGGTAGCCGTTCCAGGTGCTGGGAACCTGATAAAAGCCGGTTTGTTCCAGGCTGCCGGCTTCGCTGACATCCATTTCGGTCAGGAGCTGATTCCAGTAGAATTGCCAGGATCCTGAAAGTTCCACCGATCCATCCTCATCCAGGTTCCAGTTCCTGAGATCCAACACCCCATCCTTGATTTGCGGTGGCGGCGTCTGCTTTAAAGCGGGTCTGCATCCAGACAGGAAATTTAGACAGAAAATCAGGCTGATGACGGCAATGGTAAATCGCTTATTCATAGAAGGTCATGAAGGAATGCGGATGAGGCTGGACCTGGTTGTTGCGCAATCCTGAAGAATGATTTGACATTTTGACTGTCAGGATATTAAGTTTCTTCTTTATCACAAAGCACCGGTTTCGCCAAGTCATTACTGAGCGGAGCATCTGAAAACAAACCGGTTCAGCCACTTGACAGCAGGGTGCCCGGTTCAGTGTCAGTCTTGTCAGCCAATGGAGTCCGAATGGATATTGACTATGATCTCCTGGTTCAGTTTGAAAAACAGCTTATGCCCCATGATCTGTCACGATCGGGTATTGCAGCTGAAGTACTGGGTTATGGAGAGATCTCCTCGATTTTCAGTATTGCCGGTCGGAAAGATATCATCTACAAACGGTTGCCCATCTTCAGCTCGGTGGATCAAGCCGAAGGGTATAAACAGCGGTATTTTGAATACTGTGATCTTCTGAAACAGGCCGGTCTGTCGATTCCTGAAGATGATGCCGCCATTGTGGACATACCGGGACGTCCGGTGGTGATCTATTTTGTCCAGCGGCGGTTTGAAGAAGAACGGCTGTGCCATAAGCTGATCCACAAGCTGGCCAGACCCGAAATCGAATCAATGCTGGTCGCCATTCTGGGTTCGATTGAGAAAACCTGGCAGTTCAACCATGCGCGCCAACCGGTCTTTGAAATAGCGGTTGACGCCCAGCTTTCCAACTGGGTCTGGGTGACGGAGGCGGGTGAACAAAAACTCTATCTGCTGGATACCACCACCCCCATGTACCGGGTGCAGGGGGTTGAACAGCTGGATGTGGAACTTTTTCTGGAGAGTATCCCGTTTTTCATCCGCTGGCTGGTGCGTCGACTCGACCTGGATGACGTGGTCAACCGCTATTACGACCCTGTCAGCAATCTGACCGATGTGGTAGCCAATCTGTACAAGGAGCAGCGACCCGACCTGATCCCGTTTTTCATCGAGACGATCAACGGTCGCATGCCTGAGGGTGTCGGGAGTCTCTCCAGAAAGGAGATTGACGATTACTACAAGGAGGACAAAATGATCTGGACGCTGCTGTCGATTCTGCGCAGGACCGATCGGTTTATTACCACGAAAATCCTGCGGAGACGATATGAGTTTATTCTGCCGGGAAAAGTGAATCGGTAGGCAGTATCAGTCCAGGAAGATGGAATCCTCGCCTCGGTAGAGGGCAATGGTTCCAGAACGGGCCAGTTCCCTGACCTGGACCCTTTCCCCGACGAGGCTGACAAATGAATCGATTTTGTCGGAGCTGCCCACAACTTCGACGGTGATGCTCTTGGTGGTGATATCGATCACCCGGTTTCTGAATATGTCATTGAGCGACATGACTGCCTGCCGATCCTTCTCGTCCCTGATGGCGACCTTGACGAGAGCCAGCTCCCGCATGGTGGCATATTCCGGCTGGATGATCTTGACCTTGACCACCTCGATCAGCTTGTTCATCTGCTTATAGATCTGCTCGAAGACCTTGCTGTCCCCCTCCGCCTTCATGATAATCCGTGAAAACCCTTTCTTTTCGCTGGATGCGCCGGTGAAACTGGTGAGGTTGATGCCCCGTCGGGCAAACATGCCGGCGATTTTCATCGTGACGCCCGGGTGATCCTCAACCAGCAGTGCCACTAAAAACTCGGGTGTCTTCGGTGATTTGGTCATAGTCAGCTGACTCCATGGTTTAAAACGATCAATGGTCGATTCAGAATAGTGATGATTAACGAAAGGGATCGAACAGTTGCATCGGTATCCCAGACAGCCGGTTGAATCAGAGCGTCAGTGTGACTGCTCGATCCGGACCGATTTGAACTCCCGCAGCTCCCCTTCGGTCCGTGGCAACCGTCGGAAATAGTCGTAAATGGATTTTTGCTCCCCCTGGCGGTTGTATAGCGTGCTGAGGGCGCCGCCCGGCGGCAGCATGGGCAGGACATTGGACTCGCCTTCCGTTACGATTTCGATCACAAAGGTTTCTCTGGAGGCTTTTGCTTCTTCCAGGGCATTTTTGACCTTGTGAGGGTCCGTGACCCTTCGCCCTTTGAGCCCGTATGCTTCTCCCAGTTTCACAAAATCCGGCCAGTATTCCTGTTTGCCATCCCTGAGAAATCCCAGTTTCGTTCCGGCGTATCGGCGCTCGTGAAAAAGCTCCTGCCATTGTCGGACCATTCCCAGGTATCCGTTGTTCAGAATAATGATATTGACTTTGATATCGTGTTGTTTGACGGTTGCCAGTTCATGGGAGTTCATCTGGATGGAACCGTCACCGGCGATCAGCCAGACTTCGGATCTCGGTTTGGCCACCTTGGCGCCGATCGCTGCCGGGAATCCATATCCCATCGTTCCCAGACCACCCGATGTGATAAAGGTTCTGGGTTTGCTGAATTTCAGGTAGTGGGCGGCGTACATCTGGTGCTGTCCCACCTCGGTGACGACGATGTCCCGCGGGCGCAGGATGCGATCCAGTTCGTACATCACCTTCTCAGGATAGATACCATTTCCGGGACCTTTTTCAACGATATCGGGAATGGTGTCATTCTCTTTCAGCTCCTTGATCCAGCGATACCACCAGGAGTTGGTCGCAAGTTCCTTTTTCCCATCCATCAGCACTTTCAGCTGCCGGTTCATTTCGGAGAGCGCCAGTTTGGCATCGGCCACAATGGGCAGGTCGACGGGAACGTTTTTTCCGATTTCGGCGGCATCCACATCAATATGGATCACTTTGGCATTTCCCTGACCGGGATATTTATTTAAGTCCCCTGTAATCCGGTCACTGAACCGACTTCCGATGGCCAGGAGCACATCTGCTTCGGAAACCGCAAAATTGGATCGCCTTCTGCCGTGCATGCCAATTGCGCCCAGGGCATAGGGATGATAGTCGTCGATAACCCCCTTTGCCTTGATGGTGTTGACCACGGGGATTTTGAGAATGTTGACCAACTCCGTCAGCTGCTGGTAGGCATTGGCAATGGAGACCCCTCCGCCGGCCAGAATGACCGGATATCGGGCTTTCATGACCATTTCCAGGGCATGGGTAATCTGCCGTCCGGCTGCCCGGGAATAGACATTCGGTTTGTACCCCACCAGTTCAATCTTTTCCGGGATGGGATCGTTCAGGGGGCATTCCGCCAACTGGACATTTTTGGGCAGGTCGATAAAAACCGGTCCGGGTCGCCCGGTGGTGGCGATATACATCGCTTCCTTGAACACCCGTCCCAGGTCCCTGACATCCTTCACCAGGTAGTTGTGCTTAGTAACGGCCATGGTCGCGCCGATCAGGTCCGCCTCCTGAAAAGCGTCATTTCCAATCAGATCGGTGTGAACCTGTCCCGAGAAAGCGAGAATCGGCGCACTGTCATAGTAGGCATTGGCCAGCGCGGTAATCAGATTGGTGGCTCCCGGTCCGCTGGTCGTCATGCAGACCCCCAATTTCCCGGATGCAACGGCATAGCCCTCCGCTGCGTGTCCGGCAGACTGCTCATGACGCATCAGGATCTGCCGGATCTGTTTGTCACCGAATATCTCATCAAAAAAAGGCATGATGGCCCCTCCGGGATATCCGAAAAGGGTTGTGTTTTTACTCTCTTTGAGAACCTTCTTGATGATGGCTGATCCCGTCAGGAACGGCTTTTTCTTTTTCTGATCTTTCATAGGACAAGTGGTGACTCGATGTGTCGAGATTGATGGCTACGAAACAGATGTCTATCCCGGCAGGATTTGCCGAACGTAACGTGTTATTTTAACTTGATTGCCAAAAAACATCAAACCGGCAGCGGTCAACCTTATAATGTCTGATTTCCGGCGATGGCGATCATCTTGTCGTAGGTTGAATGAACGGACGTTACCCAGGGCAGATTCTGCAGCTGGGTTTTCAGATCTCGAATGATCTGGTTCGCCAGCGCTTCAGACAATCCGACATCCAGCCACAGCTGTTTGTATGCCTGGGGTGTTGGAACGCCGTGGTGGTGATATGCCTGGCGAATAATCCTGTAAAAGGATTGTACCAGCATGATATCCTCTCCATTGG
The DNA here is from genome assembly GCA_018830885.1 of bacterium. GTDB lineage: Bacteria > SAR324 > SAR324 > XYD2-FULL-50-16 > XYD2-FULL-50-16 > JAHJRI01. Next base: position 29,500 of record JAHJRI010000260.1, read on the forward strand.
GATTGACTACATGATCCAGATGGGAGAGTCCGGCACGGAGGTCGAACTGCTGCAGGTCGTTCATGTCCTGGACCAGTTTCGCGACGGATAGCTCTACCCAGCGTTGCTCCGGAGAGCTCGGGATCTGTTCCGGGAATTGTGCAGCAAAGAGCTGGTTCTGGATTTCGTCGCAGACACAGTGAATTTGCCAGCCACGGGTAAAATCGCTGGTGGGAAAGTCCGGCGATCTGAATCGCTCATGATGCGTCAACTCCCGGTCTATTCCGCTGATCCAGCGGCTGTCGGGATAAACCGTACCGGAAATATAGGCATCCATATCTGAAATGGCAAACCGGTCAGCCAGATCCAGTGCAAAACGAATGTGAGTGGTGATGAGAGCCATGGGATCGTTGTCTGCAGCAGGGTAATATTCTGTCGGATGAATCGGTTGGTTGAATCTGAAGACTATCTGATAGAACCATTTCCGGCTATGCCTTTTTCATCTATTGTTGCACCTCGACCCGGGTCCTGAGAGCCGTGACCCGCTTTTTCGATTGCAAATCCCGGGGCTGTCATTTAGTCTGATATATAAGGAATTCATCTTTTTAACATCCTGTTGTCTCCCATAAAAATCTAGCGATTCGAGCCAAAATGACTGATTATTCAAAATTGAAAGCCAACTGGAACTATCCCACACCGATTCGCTTCGGTGCCGGACGCCTGAGTGAACTGGCCGATGCCTGCCGGCAATTGTCCATGTCAAAACCGCTGTTGATCACGGATCCCGGTCTGGTCGATCTGCCGATGGTGAAAAACGCACTGGCACAGAATAATGCCAATGGCATGACCACAGGTCTTTTTTCAAAAATCAAACCCAATCCCACCGGGCGGAATGTCGAGGATGGGGTGGCTGTTTACCGGGAAGGAGGATACGACGGGGTGATCGCCTTTGGCGGCGGAAGTGCCCTCGATGCTGCCAAGGCTGTGGCGTTGATGGCTGGACAGACCCTTGCGCTCTGGAACTTTGAGGATGTGGGGGATAACTGGACAAAGGTGGATCCGGACGGGATTGCCCCTGTGGTGGCCGTTCCGACGACCGCAGGGACTGGATCGGAGGTGGGTCGGGCATCGGTTATTATCCAGGAAGAGAGTCATGCCAAAAAGATCATTTTTCATCCCCGGATGTTGCCCGGAATCGTCATTGCGGATCCGGAGACAACCGTGGGCCTGCCTGCCGGGTTGACTGCAGCGACAGGGATGGATGCGTTGTCCCACTGCCTGGAACCCTATTGCGCCCCTGGATTTCATCCCATGGCTGATGGAATCGCTGTTGAAGCCATCCGCCTGATTCATCGCTGGCTGGCGGTGGCCGTCAGGGATGGATCCGATCTGGCGGCGCGATCCAATATGCTGGCTGCGGCCGGTATGGGGGCCACCGCTTTCCAGAAAGGCCTGGGAGCCATGCACTCGCTGGCACACCCGCTTGGCGCCATTTACGATGCGCACCATGGGATGCTGAACGCGGTTCTGATGCCCTATGTCCTTGAATTTAACCGACCGGTTATCGAGGAGCGTATGAAACGCCTGGCAGCCTGGATTGGGCTTTCCAACCCGTCTTTTTCCGCTGTACTGGACTGGGTCCTGGAACTGCGATCTGAATTTGGAATTCCCCATACGCTGGCTGGTTTGGGGGTTGACGACAGCCGGGTCGACGAAATTGCGCAGATGGCGGCAGCTGATCCGTCAACCCCCTCCAACGCGGTCAAAGTGGGTTCCGGGGAGTTAAAGAAGATATTTCTGAGTGCGTTAACCGGCAGGTAGAACACTGTTTATCTCAGCATCGAGACACGTAAAAACAAACTCGGAGGGGCCGGGATCGTTTTTGATCTGGATGCCTGTGGTGCTGTTGAATTTCAAAAGGGTATGAATGAAACCAAGGTGGCGGTGGGTCGTTGGTCTGGTAATTGTCTGTGTGATTGGATGGGGTATCTGGCGGTGGCAGAGCAGACCCGAGTCTCGCATTGTGGTGGCGGATCCGGCCACAGAACGCATGACGAACAACGGCAAGGTTATCGGATTCAGTGAAAAAAATGGCAGTCATGCCTGGCTGGGAATTCCATACGCAATACCGCCGGTGGGTGCGCTGCGCTGGAAAGCCCCGCTGCCTGCCGGGCGTCACACGGAAACGCTGCAGGCGCTGCAGACCGGATCTTTCTGTTCCCAGATCGGGAACCCCTCGATCCCTGTCAAAGATGATCTGATGGGGCAGCCGGTGGGGTCCGAAGATTGCCTGTTTCTGAACATCTGGGCGCCCAGACTGACCCTGGATCAGATCCGGCAGGGAGATGTCCGTCTGCCGGTGATGTTCTGGATACACGGCGGCGGTAACAGCATCGGTCACGGCGGCAACTACCCGGGACGGACACTGGCGGTCAGGCACAACCTGATCGTGGTGACCATCAATTATCGGCTGGGTCCTCTCGGCTGGTTTTCCCATCCTGCCCTGAGATCCGGAGAAACGACCGTTGAAGACCAGTCCGGGAACTATGGGACACTCGATATCATTCAGGCACTGAGCTGGGTCCGGGATAATATCGCCGGATTCGGGGGAGATCCGGGAAATGTGACGGTGTTTGGTGAGTCTGCGGGGGCTTTCAACACGGTTTCCCTGCTGCTGGCGTCAAAAGCGAAAGGGCTGTTTCACAAAGCCATTGTTCAGAGCGGTGGTATTCGACTGTCTTCCCTCAGCCGGGCTCAAAATTTCCGGGACGACCCGGAGCCGGGGCACCGTAACAGCTCGAAAGAGGTCGTTAGTCAACTGCTGCTGGCCGATGGCCAGGTCCAAAACCGGGAAGATGCCAGAAAAATGCAGCAGCAGATGTCAGATCAGGCACTCAACACCTATCTCATGTCCAAAACCGCGGCCGATTTAATCAGTCAGTATGATGCCAGCAATTTCGGCATGCTGAATTTCCCCCACTTGATCAAAGACGGGGCAGTCCTGCCCCAGGGGAATGCCCTGGACCGTTTTCGGGATCGTGCCACGTTCAACACCATGCCACTGATGATCGGGAACAACCGGGATGAACTGAAACTGTTTATGGCTTTCGACCCGCAATACGTCAACCGCTACTTGAAGGTCATCATCCGGGTCAAGGACAGTCAGCAATATGCCAGTATCGCCGGATATACCTCGGACGCCTGGAAAGCGTCAGGTGTTGACCGACTGGCGGCGGTTCTCAGCCAGAGCCAGGATAAACCGGTGTTTGCCTACCGATTTGACTGGGATGAAGAACCGACCTTGCTGGGAGCCGATTTATCATTTCTGCTGGGCGCCGCCCACATGCTTGAAATCCCTTTTGTTTTCGGCGAGGAGCAGGCCGGCTCCGATTTCAGCAGGATTTTTAACGAAGATAATGCTGCGGGGCGGGCATCGCTTTCCAGCAGTATGACCTCGTACTGGGCCGAGTTTGCCTATACCGGTTCTCCGGGACGCGGCCGGGAGCATAAACTGCCGAAATGGAAATCCTGGGGCGAAGCGGGACAGAACCATGGGGCAACCCTGATCTTCGACACACCAGAGGATAAAGGTATCCGCATGTCAACGGACATAACGCCAATGGAAGCGATCAAGACGCGGCTGGTCGCAGATACCGCCATCAGCGACCAGAAACTCCTTTGTGGTCTCTATGTGAGGCTTTTTGGTGATGAAAATCAGTTTTTGAGCGACCCCTCTCTCTGGAATGACCAGGAGTATGAAAACCTGGGAAAAGAGGGCTGCCGCAGTTTTCCCAGAAGCGCTTTTTTAGAGTGAAACATTGTTCCGTTTCATCGTTGCAGAATCCCGGTCTTGAACCAAAAGCCCGAACACTGCGGGACGAAATGGAAACAGGCGGCCAAGGGATCCCCCGCTGAATGCCCGGGTCGACCCCTTTGACCGGATTTACCCTATCAGATCTGACGGGCGAGGTAGTTGGCCATATGAATGGCTTTTTCAACCTTCTCGGGTCCGGCACAATCCCCGATCTCTCTGATTTGAACACCGGTTCCTGCCAGTGCGTGATACAGGTCGCGGTTTGGCAGTCTCGGCAGGGCCAGGATCACCGTATCCGCCTCGATGGTTACCGGGTTGCCGTCAGCCCCGACATAGATCAATCCGTTATCGGTTATCTCCTGAACCCGGGTCCCGGGAAGGCAGGTGACACCGGCTTCCGCCAGAAACTCGTTGATCACCATGAATCGCTGAACCTGTGAAAATGGGGGCCAGCCCATCATGGGCCCTTCTTCCAGCAGGGTGACCTCCCGGACCTTGTCCGGGTCGACAATCGTATGTCCTCGTTGCTCTGCCGGACGGTGATACTTGGTGTACCCCTCCGCTTCGGATTTTCCGTCCCTGGCGAGTGAAACCGCTATTTCAGCCCCGTAATGACCACCGATCACGGCCACTTTCTTCCCGGCTTTGCGTTTTCCGGAAAGGAACATGTCCATGGTTCCCACTATGGATTTATCGATCCCGGGAATCTCCGGAATCACTTCCTTGGAGCCGGTCGCGAGCACGACCATATCCGGTTTGACCGCTTTCACCAGCTCCGGGGTTACCGGGGTTTCCAGCTTGCTGTTGATCGCCATGGCGTTGATCTCGCGTCGCAGCCAGCGGTTGATGTTCTGCAGATCCCGGGTGTTGAGATTGGGAAAGGCCGTTGCCAGTGGAAGATAGCCACCCAGACGGGAACCGGATTCGTAGATGGTCACATCGTGACCTCGCATCGTGGCAACCCTCGCAAATTCCATTCCGGCAGGGCCACCACCGACAATCATGATGTTCTTGGGTTTGCGTGACGTCAGCATGCGGTCTTCCCACCACTCGGAAGGACGGTTGTACTCGAAATTGACGGCACAACGGCTGGGTCTGTCGGTGAAGTCGTCGTCCAGGCAGGAGTTGCAGGTAATACAACGGCGAATATCGTCAAATCGTCCTTCCAGCGTTTTCTGGGCGAACTCTGCATCTGCCAGGGACCCGCGGCCGATACCGACGATATCACAGCGACCCGCTTCGATCAGCTCGACGGCCATCTGGCCGTTGTTAATACGGCCGAGGCCGGCAACCGGGACATTGACCGCTTTTTTAACCCGCTCGGCCAGGTAGATCCACAGACCGTGAGGTTCATAGATTTCAGGCACGATGGTGTGGAAATGCTCAAAAATACCGCAGGTCACATCAAACATGTCACAACCCGCTTCCTCCATTGCCGGCGCGATATGGGTACAGAAATCGTCGATTGTGTAACCGCCCTCCATGAACTCGTCACCGGCCACCCGACAGGCAATCGGCATATCGCCCACTGCTGCGCGGATCTGGCGCAGGATCTCACAGACAAAATGCATATTCTTTTTCCAGTCACCTCCCCATTTATCAGTCCGATGGTTGGTATAAGGAGACATATACTGCTGGGGCAGGGTGCCGTGGGAGCAGTGCAGTTCATAGATATCAAACCCGGCTTTCTGGGCGAGAACGGCGGAATGGACATACTCGCCAATCAAAGTCTCAATTTCCGCCTCTGTCATCCCCACCGGATGGTTGTTCGGAGGAAGCGGGTTGGGTGGGGTGGTATCGGATGGCGCCACGGCAACCTTGCGAACATGCTTGGGCAGTTTGTCCGGGTTGGCCACCCGACCGGGATGGGTAACCTGCATCATGGCCTTGGCGCCGGCTGCGTGAATCGATTCCACCAGCTCATACAGCGCAACCACCTGGTTGTCATCAAAACACCCCAGCATCCTGGGGAACAGCTTGGTGTCTTCGGTCGGCAAAGAGCCTTCGACCGAATAGAGCCCCCAGCCGCCTTTGGCCCGGTAATAGGTGGCATCAATCAGGGTTTTGCCGGCACAGCAGTCCTCCCTGACCACGTTGGATATCATGGGCGCTGCAAACAGCCGGTTTTTAATCTCCAGATTTCGAATTTTGATGGGGTCCGATATTTTTGCCATTGCCTTTCCCTCCTGTTGGGGTTGGGTTTCAATTGTCGGCCGAATCACCGACGAAATAAAATGGTCAGACTCTGTCTATTTTTTTTCAAAGCTTTTTTCGATGAACTGGGTTTTATGGGCAAACCGCTCCAGGGTTTCCGGTGGCAGCCACTCAATCGCCGGCGTAACCTTCAGCTGACCATGCATTTTATCTGTTATCTCGCGAGTCAACGCTTCCAGTTCATCCGGTCGGGTATCCCGTCCATATTCCACCTTCAGTTTCAACGGTGGAACCACCCGTGGTGGGGGTTCGTCCAGGACAATCCTGAATTCACCGGTTACCTGGGGGACAAATCCGGTGATGATACCGTCAATGGCCGATGGGTAGACAATCACCCCCTTAACCTTCAACATATCATCCTTGCGGCCGGTGACCTTGTATCGAAACCCTGACAGGCCGCAGGGACAGGGTTCGGTAAACACCTGGCAGATGTCACCGATGGTTTCCCTGAACCAGAGGAAGCCTTCTCCATCCAGGGTTGTTTGAACCGGCATGCCGATCGCCCCGTTCTCGAAGGGGATGGGTTCATAGGTGTCCGGATCAACCAGTTCGAAGAAGATACTGTCGTCGGCAATATGATGCATGCCCTGGTACTCCTCATGATCGCAGGAGATACCAAAACCGGCACCGGTGTCGAACAGTTTGGCGCCATAGGCTGTTTCCAGTTTGCGGCGAACCTCCGGAATGCCAGCGCCGGGTTCACCGCCGCACAGCAACCGCTTTAGCGGCAGATCTTTGATATCCATCCCGATCACACCCGGGGCCTTGTCGATCATGTGTTCGGCCAGGGAAGGCGTACAGGCAAGGGTATCGGCCTGGAACATCTTGGCGAAACGCAATATCTTCTCTGTGCCGCCTTCAGCCCCGACTGGCAGCACGCAGGCGCCGCTCCTTTCAAAAAACTGGGCATACGGCATTCCTGCCAGGAACATACTCAGGCCGAAGGCGTGAATCAGCCGGCTGCCAGGGCGTACGCCAATCCGTCGCAGCATGCGGCAGAGGTTGTCCGAAAACCAGATGG
>JAHJRI010000261.1 GCA_018830885.1 bacterium
GTATCATTTGATTCTGATTGCGAATTGGCGTAACTCCATAGTTTTATCAACCCCGTTTGTTAATTCAACAAGGAGTTACGCCATGGACCATTTCAAGAACCCAACCTTTGCAGAACTGCACGAACGCTTCAAGCGTGAAATCAAGCTTCAGGGCAAGAGCCCCAAAACCATCGACAGCTATGCCCGTTCCCTCAGGCGATTGTTGACCTGCTTCGACTGCCATCCTTCAAAATTGACCCAGGATGACCTGAAGCTTTATTTTTCCGATCTGGTTTCCTCCCCTTCCTGGAGCGTTGTCCGGGTGGATCGATGGGGCCTGCGCCTCTTCTGGGAACGGGTCCTCAAAAAAGAGTGGCACTGGCCGGATATTGTCAGACCCCCCAAAGTCAAAAAGCTGCCTGATATTCTGACCGTCGCAGAGGTCGACCGTATCATGGCCGCTCTCGACAAATTCAGATACCGGGCCTGTCTGTTCACCATCTACTCCCTCGGACTCAGGCTTTCAGAAGGCGTGAAACTCAACGTTGAGGATATCGACAGTGCCCGCATGCTGGTCCATATCCGTAATGCCAAGGGCAACAAGGACCGCATGGTTCCCCTGCCGGCACAAACCCTGATGATCCTGAGACGGTACTGGGTGACCCATCGCAATCCCAAAAGACTCTTTCCGGCTGTCGATCTGGGAAAGGCCAAAAGATGTCATACCCACAGAGCCATGAACAAAACCGGAGTCCAGGCCGCCTTCAAGCTGGCTTTGGGGGATTACAACATCCACAGGAAAGCAACCGTTCATACGCTGCGGCACAGTTATGCCACCCATCTGGTGGAGTCCGGAGTCAACCTGAGAGTGATCCAGGAATACCTGGGACATTCAAGTCCGAATACCACCGTTATTTATGCCCGACTTTCCAAACCGTCACTGGACAATTCAGGAGAGCTGATTCAAAAACTGATGGACCGTTTCCAGTTCACCCGGCGCAAACCACTGATGCTCCCGGAGTCGGATTAATGGTGGCACCATGGAACTCGCTGCCATTTTGGACCCATACAGGGATCAGGTTGTATCAGATCCCCGGACCCAACGGTCTGCAACATTCAAAGAGCAGAAGCATGCTCTGAATGCCATCATTGCGTGCCGCACAGCCGCATGCGGGGAGATTTCAGTCTTCTGTCCTCATTGCCGACAGATCTCATGGTTTTATCACTCCTGTGGAAACCGCAGCTGTCCGAAGTGCCAGCACCACGAAACCTCCCGCTGGCTGCAGCGACAACTTCAAAAGCAGTTGCCGGTCGATTATTTTCTGGTCACATTTACCCTGCCCGCAGAACTCAGGAACCTGGCCAGACGGTATCCAAAGGGTGTCTACAACCTGCTGTTCTCTGCCGCTTCCGAATCCCTGCAGCAGGCTGCAGCCAATCCGAAATACGTTGGCGGACACATCGGCCTCACCGGTGTCCTGCATACCCACAGCCGACGGTTGGACTTCCACCCCCATGTGCACTTCGTGGTGCCGGGGGTAGCGTACCGACCCCAACAGGGACTTTGTATCCATTGCCGGGATCGATACCTGATCCCTGAACGCATCCTGAACCGGCTGTTCAGAGGGAAGTTCCTTGACGGTCTCAGGCAGCTCGCCCTGCCTTTTGATACGTCCCTTTACAAAAAGGACTGGGTCGTTGACTGTCTCTTTTCAGGCAAGGGCGATTCCGCCCTGAAGTATCTCTCCCGGTACCTGTATCGGGGAGTGATCTCTGAAAAGAACATTCTCTCCCATCAGGACGGAGAGATTACCTTTCGATATCGGGATGGCCAGACCAACCAGTGGCAGACCCGGACCCTGCCCGGAGTCGATTTTGCGCGAACCATTCTCCAGCATACCCTGCCCAGGGGATTCAGAAGAGTCCGGGACTACGGATTTCTGCACGGCAATGCTAAAAAGATCCTGGGCCGGATGCAACTGCTGCTCAAATCCAAACTGACAGATCAGAAGCCGACTGCCAGACCGGCTTTCAAGTGCGCCTGCTGCGGAAAACCGGCTGTGATCATGGCGATGGGCGTGTTCAGGTCCCGATTCAAGACCCGCATCCGGTCACCCCCTGCAGTGACAGTACAGGCATTCAGCCGGGTTGGCCGGGATGCCACCAATTGAATCGGTCGCTCCTGAAAAATCAAATGGACACCTGCGTCCGTAATTCCGGGATGGATACCGCCCTTAACTGATTTCATTGCCAATGAACCTGATTGCTACCTGTAAATCCGAAGATTTTATCCAATCCTGCCGAAATTCGGCTTTCTGCTTCTGCCTGCTTCAATAATATATTTTCCTATATAAACGACTACCACCCATCGGGCTTGTTCAACTACAGGATAGATTGCGGTTCGCTCTGCTCACACAATCTATCCTTATTTGTTAGAAAAATCCAATATATCAAATATCTGTAAGAAATAGCTGGTGGTAAATATGAACTCATCTTTTTAGAGCACTATATAAAGACATATATAAACTTAAAAACGCTTCTATAAGGCGTTCGTCTTTTGAGATTACATAGGCATACACTGCTTTACTTACGGATTCAATGTAGTCTCGGATATTCTGTTCAGAATTTCCTGATTTAACTAATGCTTTATACTGCATCATACCGTTTTGAATGATCGTTGCTGCTTTTTGATCATCAAAAAACTGAAATGCTGCAAATCCGGCATTGGCAGTCACATTATTAATCGGAAGTTCAATACCCTCATCTCTGAGGTCCAGAATTAACTGACTACAAATAACACATATGAAAGTAGCTCCAATGACTGCATCAGTTTCATTCATATTCCCTTCAACCGGGAGATGATTTGCCTTTGCCTGAACAGATGAAATAATATGGGTCAAAACTAATGTGGTTGCATCTTCAATCCCTTTTGTGGCAGGCTGCCCGTTTTCATGATTGATTCTATCAGCTATTGCTATCAAGCTTTTTGAGTATTCTGATGATTCCACTTTTTTCTCCTAATAATCACTGAGCAAGTATTCATTCTTAATATTTCTTTTTCAGCAGTCATTGAGAAAAATTCCTCGTTAATTTTTTCTTTTTGGGAACCCACTCTTCTAGTTTTTGGTCATATTCCAAGTTTTCATGAAACCATTTTTGTTCGCTTTTTGACCATTTAAACCCTTCTTCTTCTAACCAAGCTTTTGTTCTTTTATTTGCTTGGTCTTCTATAGACTCCAGATCGACAATCTTTTGTTCGATAGCTTTAAAAATCTCAATAGTCATTTTCATATTATTTCCTTAGTAAATGTATATTTTATTCGAATATTTCATATCTCCGATGGTTTGGCTTGAGATTAACGCTTAAACCAAGCCGAATATATTCGCCTTTAATAAATGATTTCTCAATAAGTTGAATCATCCCTTATTTTATATTGATTAAAGCTATGCCGGCAAATGACGGTTGGATCTTTGGATTAGTTTGATATTGTTGTTAAATCGTATTCCAGACACCTGTATTTATCAAGTATATGTTTTGTCAAATCGGTCACATTTTGAATAATTCCTGGTAAATGACTTAAAA
>JAHJRI010000262.1 GCA_018830885.1 bacterium
GAGAAGGACACAAACGAACGAAAATAGAATTTCAAGCAGCTTGAAGGCTGTTATCCGAAAGCCGGATCTGCTTTCTCAAATATCGGATATTTTTTTCAACGTCAGCAAAGAAGATGCCAACCGTCTTTTGCCGACATAGAATCAGGGGATACAAAATGGAACCGTTACTCACAGTTAAGGATCTAAAAAAAATATACGGGAAAGGGTGTGCCCAGTGCCTGGGGCAACATCCGCCTGCAGTTGACGACAATCGGTGCCCGGAATGCGGATCGATCATCGCCTGTACTGATGTCAACTTCACGGTATTCCCCGGCGAAGTCCTGGGCATCGCCGGGGAAAGCGGCTCTGGAAAAAGCACCATCCTGAACTGTATCAACCTGTCACTCCCTGTCAGTTCCGGGGGGATCTATTTCAGACATCTGCAAAAGGGGAGAAAAAACATACTGGAAGCCGACGCTCAGGCCCGCAGGCTGTTGCAGAACATTCATTTTGGCATTGTCTACCAGAATCCCCTATTGGGACTGAATTTTCATGTCAGTGGGGAGGGAAACGTAGCAGAGCGGATGCTGGTGGCAGACGCCAGGCATTTTGGTTCGATCCAGAAAAAGGTGCACCAGCTGTTTGACAAAGTCGAATTGCCGCCCTCACGATTCAAGGATCTTCCGAAATCCTACAGTGGGGGAATGCAGCAGCGTGTTCAAATTGCCAAAGCCCTCATCAACGAACCGTCTCTGATCCTTCTGGATGAACCCACGGGCGGCCTGGACGTTTCCGTACAGGCACGCATTCTGGACCTGATCCGTTCCATCAGCCGTGAACTGAACGTTGCCATGATTATGGTGTCCCACGACCTGCAGGTGATCCGTCTGCTCTGCAAGCGAATTATTGTCATGAAACACGGACGGATCGTCGAAACCGGGCTGACGGATCGTGTGATCGAAGACCCCAGGGAAGCCTATACACAAACACTGGTTCACTCAGCCATCCAATAAAAAGGGATCCACGATGGAAAAAGAAAAGGTATTTGAAATCCTGGTGCAAGCAGCACCGTCTGACATTGCGCCGCTCGCCGCTCAATTTCGGGATACCGTCCCGTACAGCGTGATCAAGGAGCCGAAACTGGAACTGGTGATGTTTCAGGCTGAAGAGAGTGTTGAAAAACTGGATTTTAACGTGGGCGAGATCCTGGTATCCAGTGCTGAAGTCCGTGTCGGAAATTCGATCGGGTACAGCATGGTCATGGATTTGGATGAGACAAAAGCCCTGGATTGCGCGATTATTTTGGGCATTTATGAAGCCGGTTTACCCCAGGTGAAGGATATTGAAATCCTTGTTGAAGAACTGGATCAGAAGATGATGGGACGTCTGAAGGAAGAGATGGAAATCATCGGGTCAACCGCGGTGAATTTTGAATTGATGGGTGGACAGGATCCAAACATCAAGCACAACATAAACGGGGAGTCATAGCGATGTCAAAGCACCTGGAAGTCGTAAAACTCAACAAACAGTTCACGATGCACATCCTGGACAAAAAGAATATCGTTGCTTTCCATGATATCAGCTTCACTGTTGACAGGGGCGAATTTCTGGGGATATCCGGTAAAAGCGGATACGGGAAATCCTCACTGATAAAGTGCATCTATCGTAACTACGACGTCACGTCCGGCGATATCTTCCTCTATGATAAGGCAGGGAACGCTCTGAACCTGGTTGAAATCAGTGATATCGAAATGCTGGAGATCCGCAACCGGCGTTTGGGATATGTGAGCCAGTTTTTATATACGATTCCCCGTGTCACTGCCATGAATATTGTTATCGAACCGCTGATTGATCGTGGCTGGGAGGCAGAACGCGCCATTGAAAGGGCAAAGGCCCTTTTTCTGCTGTTTGATATCCCCCGTAATTTGTGGGACGCATATCCTTCCACGTTCAGTGGCGGCGAGAAACAACGTATCAACATCATGCGAACCCTGATCGACTGCCCGGAGTTTCTTCTGCTGGATGAACCGACGGCCAGTCTTGATAAGAAAAACCGGGCCATTATTCTGGACATCATCAAGGAACTGAAAACCCAGGAGATTACCATTATCGGCATCTTTCATGACCCTGAGGAACTGGATCTGCTGGCAGACAAAACCTTGCCCCTGGATCGACCCGGATTTTTTGAAGAGGCAATACCTGAGCCGCCTCATCATGGAAAAAACGGCTTCGTTTTTCAAATATGACCCAACCAGACAAAATCATCCTGAAAAAAGCCCGGCTGGTGTTGCCGGATGGCATGATACATGGCACCGTCGTGCTGGAAGGAGACCTTATTTCATCCAGCGACGGCGGCAGGGATTATAGCTTGCCGGGCCTCGCTCTGATGACAAGAGAAAAGTAGTGAATAGTAACAAAACAGGCAGTCTACCACCTTAACCCGGTATCGATCATGCACCATGAATTCAATCGCTATCCAACCTCTGAAGTCGTAAACAGTCGATATATTCTGGATGAGAAGCCAACAATCCAGGAAGGAGCCGTCATTGTTGACTCAAAACTGGGAAACTGGACCGAAATCGGCAGGAACAGCCGTATCATCGAATCCGAGATAGGTGACTATTCATATGACGATGGTCATGTCTCCATCACCTATTCCGTCATTGGCAAGTTCTGTTCAATCGCCTCATATGTCAGAATCAATCCGGGCAATCATCCCTTTCAAAGAGTCACACAACACCATATGACATACAGGTTAAAAAAATTTAAGCTGGCGGAGGAAGATGACCACACTTTTTTCGATTGGCGCAGGGCTCATCTTTGTGCCATCGATCATGATGTCTGGATCGGACACGGGGCCACCATCCTTCCCGGCATAAAAATCGGTACAGGGGCCTCGATTGGGGCCGGAGCCGTTGTCTCCAGGGATGTGGATCCATACCTGGTTGTGGCGGGCGTACCGGCGAGAGTAATAAAAAGCCGTTTCCCGAAACCGGTTGTTGAGCGTCTGCTCACTTCCGAATGGTGGAACTGGAGCCGGACCGAACTGGAAAGCCGACTGGACGATTTGAATGATATCGATATTTTCCTGGAAAAATACTGCTGAACGACTGTCTCATAGCGGACACCCGATCGCTCTGCACAGGTGCCAAGACATCAGACAACAAGACAATAGATATGAACGACACACTGATTGATCTGCACATCCATTCAACCCTGTCCGATTCTTCGGCATCCCTTACACAACTCATGTCGCTTGCCGTTGAAAAGCAGATCACCTGCCTGTCAGTCACCGACCATGATACCGTTGATGGCATTGACAGAGCCATCCAGGCTGGTCGGCAGTCCGGCATCACAATAATTCCGGGGGTGGAGCTTTCCGCCTGTGACTTTGGTCGTCATCGAAAAGTCCATATCCTCGGGTATGATTTTGATCCGGAAAACAGCGCGTTGAAATCCTTCTGCCGGACAACTGTCGAGCAGAGACAGCTGGTGGCCCTGCAAATGATAGAACGGATACGGGAACTGGGTTACCAGATAACCGTGGAGGAGGTGATGTCAATCGCAGCAGAGAGTACCAACATTTACAAGCAGCATATCATGGTGGCACTCAAAAACAAGGGATATACAACAGAGCTGTTCGGGGAATTGAAACAGGAACTCTTTTCTGCTGATTCCGGAAAAGCCTATTTCCCATTGACCGATCACGATGCCAGAGACGCCGTCAGGATTGTCAGGGAGGCCGGCGGCATACCCGTACTGGCCCATCCGGGGCTGCAGGGCAACTGGGAAATCATATCCGAACTGGTACCGGTTGGATTGGAGGGGATTGAAGTCTACCATTCGGGACACGATGACAACATGATCGCCCAAGCCATCCAGTTTGCTGAAAAATACAGGTTGTTGAAAACGGCAGGATCCGATTTCCATGGAATTTATGATAAAGCACAGGCCAAAATGGGATATCCAGTGTCACTGATTGCAGATTTTATTGCATCGACCCGGCTGAATCGCTATTTCGGCCGATAGTTCTGGACCTGATAAGCCTTGTGTGGTCATTGCACCATTCAAAACTGCCAATGGCCGGTCGGCATTCTGCCGTAACGGCCACTTTCAGCAGAAACAGCGGACAGGCGTGTCCGGTATCCGATTTGATGTCAGACCGGACAAGGTCTGAAAAGGCCCTCTTGATCCTCCAGCAACCATAAATATCACAATTCAAGGAAATGATGATGCAAATCCCGGATATTACTTTTCAGCCGATCGTCAATGTGCATAGTGGCAATTGCTACGGATTTGAAGGGAAACTGGTAAATAATGAAAAAGCGGACGTTGAACTTTCGAAATCCTTTGACGCGTCTGATATCATAAACATGAAGCTTTTGAAGGCAGAGATAACCCAAAAGGAGCTGATCATTGCCCGTTTTTCAGAATTCGATGTGAAAGCCGAATCAAGATTGTTCCTGGATACAGATTTAAACCTCCTGTGTTGCGCCAATAATTACATCAGAAGGATTGTAGAACTGTTGAAAAAATACAAACTGACGGAAGAATCAGTCTGCTTTGAAATTTCCGTCAAAGAAAGCTGTTCTGAAAAGGTGAATATTCACGAGGTGATCAGTGAATGTCGCAAATACGGATTCAACATTGCCATCGACCATTTTGGCAGCAGATATTCCGGCCTGCAACTGCTGTACATGGCAGAACCGGATTTCATAAAAATCGACTCGTTTTTTATACAGAATATTCATCAGGATCTAAAAAAACGATTGTTTATATCCAGTATTCTGAACATCTCTCACTTGTCCGGCAGCACTGTTATCGCCGAAGGGATCTGTGAAAAAAAAGAGTTCTACGGCTGCAGGGAACTTGGATTTGGACTGGTCCAAGGGGATTTTATTCAACCACCGGAATCTTCAATAGACCGATTGCAGCAGCGCTATCAGCATATCCACGACCTTGCACAGGGCGACCGAAGAAAGACCGAATCGGATCAACGTTTAATGAGAGCGCAGATGGAGCCGATGGAACCGTTGGTGAATCACCAGAGTGTGTTTGAATTGTTCGACCGGTTCTGTCAGCGCAAGGAACTGACCCTGATACCCATCGTCAACCACCAGGGTGAACCGATTGGCATTGTTTCTGAAAAGGATCTGAAAGTGTACACCTACTCCCAATTTGGAATGGAACTGCTGAGAAACCGGTCGTATGGGAAGACGATTATGAACTTCGTCAAGAAAATTCCCATCACGGATGTACACACGTCTGCTGAAAAAGTGCTGGAACTTTATGCCCTCAAAGAGAATATGGAAGGGATTCTCCTCACGGATGATATGAAGTACATCGGATTTCTCGATGCACATGCCATCCTGAAGATCTTCAATGAGAAAAATCTCGCCCTGGCCCGGGATCAAAATCCGTTGAGCAGCCTTCCCGGAAACAAGGTCATTTATGAATATGTGTCCCGGGTCCTGCCCGATACAAAAGAATCGTATTCCCTGGTCTACTTTGACTTTGATAATTTCAAGCCATTCAATGATAAATACGGTTTTCGGCAGGGTGATCGTGCGATCCTGCTGTTTTCTGATATCATGAGGGTTCATGCCGGCTATCACCAGCGATTTGCCGGACATATCGGGGGGGATGATTTTTTTATGGGTTTCAGAAATGAAAATCACCGGGAGGTCGAAAAACTGGTGAAACAGTTGATCAACCAGTTTAAAAAGGATGTGGAGAGCTTCTATGATCAAGAGGCCCTGGAAAATGGGTTTGTTGTTTCCAGGGACAGGGAGGGCATGGAAAAAAAATTCCCTTTACTGACCGTCAGTGCGGTCATATTTTTGCTTCCAGAGGACCGGAAGGTCTGCACGGTAGAAGAGCTGGGCGGATACCTGGCACTTCACAAGAAAGAAGCCAAACGATCGCCATCGGGCATCTGTTACGCCAACATCGAAGAACACAGACCGCAGTCCGTTTTTAACCTGGACAAGGTAGCCTGTACGACACCGGTTGACTAACACCCCTGGTCGTTTTTTCCGCTTGTATGCGGTGCCGTCCCCGCAGACCCAAGGTCATCGCAACCCGCGTGAAGCCATCTCTAGGTCGATTGCCCGGCAGAGGGACCCGGGAATCAACAGGTCTCTTCCAGATCTTCGTCAGAAAAAATGCCGGAACATCAAGAAAGCCCCACCC
The DNA here is from genome assembly GCA_018830885.1 of bacterium. Lineage (GTDB taxonomy): Bacteria > SAR324 > SAR324 > XYD2-FULL-50-16 > XYD2-FULL-50-16 > JAHJRI01. The sequence goes on from JAHJRI010000262.1 coordinate 6,172, forward strand.
CTGCAGCCTTGTTTTCAGTCCTCGGCCCGAGAAGCGTCGTCTAACTTCTGACCGTTCCAAAATCTCCTGGGAACTGGTCTTAACTGCAGGCGTTTTTGTTCTTCGAAAACGATCACGGATAGCCGGCGAACCCCATACATTGCTGATCTATTCAAATTTTCGGACACATCCGTGTGGGGCGGGGCACAAATCCTTTTCTAATTGAGTGTTAATAAAATCCTAATAAAAATGCTCTATTCTAAAACCCAATTCAAATCCGTCCAGGTGTTTCGCAATTGCCATTGAGATGCGGTTCGACACTCTGGGCGACTGTTTTCAAAGGTGCCCCCCCCTATCAAGTCAGGAGTAAATATGAAACTACGAGGATTGATCGGTACTTTGGCTGTGATGCTCGCAATAGGCTGCAGTTCGGCAGTAAAGGAGAACACCGCGGCACAGGATGGTAAAATGATGGCTGAACGTTTAAAAATGCATGGTCAGGTCTCATCCAGTGAAGCAGTGATGCTGGATGCACAGGGTGAAGACTATTTTGTTTGGAAATATCATAACCGTCTGTTTGTTATCGGGGATCCGGAAACCAGTGCAAATTTTCAAAAGATGCATCATCTGCCATTAACCAAGACGGTCCTTGGTGCCGGTCCCAGCGGAGAAACAGTCGTTTTTGAGGTCAACAAAAAAGATGATGCGTTTGCAGACAGACTGAAAGAGAGATTTGAAAATACACCGTTTCTGATGGAAACAGAAGGGGATGACTACAACGTCTGGCAATACCAAGGCAGAATCTTTGTCATTGGAAATAAGAATACCAATGAAAAATTCAAAGCGCTGCATCATCTCCCCTATACTAAGACAATCCTGGGTGCAGGTCCTCGGGGAGAAACGGTTGTTTTTGAGGAGGACCCGAAGAACCCTGAATTTGCCGAGCAGTTAAAAAGCAAATACGAAAACACACCCGTCCTGCTGAAAGCCGAAGGCAACAATTACTTCATCTGGAAATACAGGAACCGGATTTATGTCATCGGAAACGAGAAGACCCATGAGTCTTTCAAAACCACACATCATTTTCCATTCACCAGAACCGTGCTCGGAGCTGGTCCCAATGGCGAAACGGTCATCTTTGAGGTTGATGCAAAAAATAAGGACCTGGCCGACCAACTTCAAATGCGATATGAGCAAGGCTAAACTCTCGGCAAACACACCTCATCCTTCCAGGTGGCATATACTGCCCTCTTCCCTCCAGACAGGCAGTTCTGCCCGCCTGCGACTGTTTTGCAGCTGGGAGGGTGATTTTGACATCCGATCCGACAGAGAACCGTCCGACCCCCGAGACAGTCTCAGAGATGTCTGGCTTTCCTGGATGGTCTACCAACACATCCCCATGTATGGGAGTCAGCCTGAAAAAGACGGAAGCTTCAGTATACAGCTCAAACTCATTTTTCTGGAAGATCCCTTCGAAAGCTGAGCGGCAGCGGAGAATATCTCCAATTGATAAAATCCATTCCGGACAGCAGTATTTCTGGACTGATGTAAAGTCAACTGTCTGATATCAGATTTAACTGAAATCGGGGGACCTGACCGTTGTTAAGTGTCCCCCTTGATTTCTGCGAGGCCGAAGCGACAGACCCTCCTTGACACGACAGGGATCTGTTTTTCCTGACAACAATCGGGTCCTATCTTCGCTCCAGAAGGCGCGGGTTGTTTGATTGGGTGCTTCTCACAGACATCAATGTGGGCCACACGCCTGACGTGGCAGATCGGTTCGAGTTTTTTGCATATCTAACAAAATGCTAACAAACAAACCGCTTGGATATGGTATAAGTCGATTAATACTGATGTTCAACTGGTGTCTCTTTCAATAATCCTGTCAGGTATTACACGGTCTGTGAAAAAACTGAATCTCTGCATGATCGATGCGATCGGCCCCTTTTTTGTCGGTTATGATAAGCGGGTTATCAACTGGTCAAAAATACCGTTTCAAAACCTGGAGAGGGATAATCGACTGGATCCGGTCAAGGTTGAAATGGTGATCAATGCTTATGCAACGTTTATTGACCGCATCGCAGCCCTTGGTTTCAATGCTGTAACCATTGATGACCTCGCGCATCTGGTCCTGTTCGATTTTTACCCGGACGACTTCAAGGTCAAGCTGAACCAGTACAGGGCATTCTACCGGAGAATTTTTGGTCTGACTGTTCAGAAAGGGTTAAAAATCTTTGTCAACACTGACATCATGTTCTCGCATCCATCCATGCAACCGGCGATTGGCCGGAGTGTGGCAAAAAACACAAAACTGTTGAAGGGAGCGCTGGAGACCCTTTTTTCTGATTTTTCGGTTGATGGTGTCATCTTCAGGATCGGTGAATGTGATGGAACGGATGTCATGGGTGATTTCCAGAGTCGCCTAACAATCAAACATCCAAAAACCGCCAATCGGTTCATCAGGGATCTCCTGCCTGTTTTTGAAGACTACGATCGAAAACTCATATTCAGAACCTGGACGGTTGGCTCTTATCGGATCGGAGATCTGATCTGGAACGCTGAGACTTACGAACAGACGTTTGCCGGTATTTCAAGTCCCCATTTTATTGTTTCGATGAAATACGGGGATACCGACTTCTTCAGCGCCCTGGAATTGAACCCTCTGTTTTACAGGCTCAATCACCAGACCGTGCTTGAGCTCCAGACCAGACGCGAACGGGAATGTTTCGGCGTTTTGCCCTATTTTGTGGGTTGGGACTATGAAACCTACTATCGGCAACTGAAAGCGGCAAAAAACTGTATCGGGATTTCGGTCTGGTGCCAGACAGGCGGCTGGTCAAGAAACAACGCCCTCACATTTCTGGAAAACGGATCGTTCTGGAACGAGCTGAACACGGTCGCTGCCATTCGCATCTTTAAGGATGGCTGGAGCGCGGACCGGGCGCTGGAAAGCGGTCTTCCGGACAAGGAGCAGCGCCGGTTTTTGCGGGAATTTCACCGCCTGCTGTTCAGGATTCTGTATCCGCCTGGATTTGCGAAGCAAAAACTTTACTTTCGCCGCACGCGAATTCCACCGTTGATGTGGCTGTCCTGGGACTATATCACCGTCAATCCCCTGATCAAATCCCTCTATTTCAGCTTTTCTCAGAGTCAACAGATGCTCGATGTGGACGATCAGGATATTGAAACGGTCAGGCACATGGGTGTCTCCCTCAAGATCGATCAGATTGATTTTTTCTGTGATACCTTGCTGGTATTCCTGTACTGTATCCGCACTGTGCTGGGCTGTTTTCCTAATAAGGATCTGATCGAAAAGACAACCCGGTACAGGGAAGCCTATCCGGAATGCAATTTAAAATTCAGAATCATGCCGGATAATGTCTCGCGTCAGTGGATGGATGGACTGATTCCCCTTTTGATCCGCCAGGATTCCGGGTATCGTTTGATTGACAGAATCACGCTGAACCGTGGACTATCCTGGATACAGCGCAAACTGGTGCTGCGCATCAGCCGGGATCAACTGCCGAAATACGCGGACAAGAGGGCCATGAGGCCGGAAGTCCTTTTTAAGTGAAACCAGCCCCGATCGGCTGTTCTCTTGAACGGCCTTTTCGAAACCAGCTCTATTCAGACAGACACAATGCCGGCATCCATCTTCATCAGTTCGTTCTACGATCCGGACGACACATGGGTTGTTGACAGGATAACAGGGTTGCTTAAAAGCTGCGGCGTCCTGCCGGTTCAGCTGGCCTGCCCCCAGGCTGAATCTGAAAGAATTATCCCCATGATCCGGCAGCACGAGCTGTATTGCGCCGTCCTGACATCCAGAAGCAGTGAAAGGATGCTGGCGGCCGTATCCCTTGAAATCGGGGCTGCACTGTCGAATCAAAGAAAGGTGATTGTCTTTCGTGAGAAGGAGATACCGATGCAGGAAGAGTACCCTGAAAAGGTGCAGCTGGAATACGACAGGGGACCAATCCAGAACCCTGATGCTAACCTGTCTGACTTAAGCGCGCAGATCCGGGAGTTACTCACACTCTATGGACTCAATTCAAGCGGAACGCCCATCGACGGTGACATCCTGAGGCGCTATGATTTTGCCAGGGAACAGGCACAGCTGCTTGGAAGTACCATCCTGCGGTACTATAACGACGTCCTGTACCCCAACCGGATCCGAAACAAGGCCGTCAAAAACTATCCAACTAATGCTGATATTACGGCGAACAGGATTATCAGTTCTGAGATAAGCAACCACCAGGAGTTCAGGGACGATGCCATTATTTCCGAGGAAGACACCAAGGATCCGACTGTACTGGGCCGGCTACTGGATGAATCCGTCAGCCAGACGGAATATACCTGGGTGATCGATCCTCTGGACGGGACCTTGAATTTTGCCTACAATTTCCCCTATTTCTGTGTTTCCATCGGGGTGCTGCGATACAACGAGCCGGTCATCGGCATTGTGTTCAATCCGACAACCCAGGAGTTGTATTGCGGGCTGAAAGGGACCCGGTCTGAATGCATCGATCTGCGCAGTGGCCAGAAAAAAATGCTCAATACTGAGTATCACAAGGGTGCCCTGGAAGACTGTATTGTCATGACCCATCTGTCGACCAGGGAGCACCCCCGGTTGAAAACCATTGCCGTTCTCAATGCGATCATGGGTCGGTGTCGAAACATCAGAATGCTTGGCAGTGGCCAGATGTCGCTGGTGTCGATCGCTCTGGGGCAGTTTGACATCTTCTTCAACTATGCAACCAATATCTGGGATGTCATCCCGGGATCGGTTATCCTCTCCGGAGCGGGAGGCTATGTAACGACGTCCCTGGTAGCCGACGGGGTCTGGGACCTGCGCTCTGCGGGAATTCTGGCGGCCGGAAATGCTGCCGTGGGCAGGCAGATCAGAGAGTTGCTTTTTTCAGAGCTGGAAGATGACTTCCCCCGGCTCTGATAAAACCGGGGCTAACCGGGAGACGGTCTGCCACCTGGATACCTTTGCAGGTCTACTGCTCCTCGTCTGAAATCGCTTCGGAGGCCACCTGTTCCGGCTCTTCGGCGGATATTTTCAAGTCCGTTTTTAACTTCGGTTCACTCTCCTGATGCCATTTCAGTTCCAGAATCAATGACTCCTTGCCTTTTTTTGCCGACGCTTCCACTTCCAGCGTGACGTTTCCTGAAGGTTTCAGGGTTACGAATTCATCTTCATGTTGCAGGACGGCTTTTCCCTCTTTCAGGTGCATGATCATCTCTTCCAGATAAGCCAGCGCCTGTGAAATGGTAGTATGCGTTTTATACGATATTTTGCTTCCCATGGTTTTTTCCTTTGAATGGTTCAATTAACCGGACCAACCGGTGTCATGTCAATGATAAAAGAACAGGGGCCAGTTTTTCAGGATCGATGGAAACCCTGTCGTTTTTTGATACCAGTTTCGTATCAATGATGCGCGGCCCCAACTGGCGCAGTTTTTTTAGATTGCAGCCTTCCCGGTAGTCTCCGTTCTCAGAGTCGATCAGCACAAAGTTCAACAACCTGTTCGTTTCGGTCTGTCTGCCAAGATTTGACTTCAGATGATCGAGCAGTCTGGCGACGGATTCATGAACCGGCAGATCCTGTTGTTCTGGGTCGTGTCCCAGATTGGGGATAAAGAGCTTGGGGCAATGGTTGGCTTCAATTGCAGCCCCGATGCCATGGGGTAAGAGGTTGGCCATCAGACTGGAATAGAAGCTCCCGTATGGAAAGCAGATCAGTTCCGCTTTTGCGATCAGTTTTTTGACCTTGCTTCTGATTTCAACATCAACCGGTTCAACCTCGTCAGGGCTTCCAGAGAGGTAAATCCGCCTGATCCGTTGGGCAAGGGGTGCGGTCTCCTTGCCGGTAATGGCGTGTTGACCGATAACGGTCGTCCCGTCTTCCAACTCCGCTACCAGATGAAGATCTTTGCCAATGGTCGGGCGGACGATCCCCCGGGCTTCCACCAGTCTGGAGAAAATAAAGATAACCGGGTCAATTTGTCGTTCATTGTTCAGGTAGCCGGCAGCAAGAATGAGATTACCGATATTGGCGCCCCTGAGATCAAAATGGACAGGCATCTGCTTTCTAAAATCACGCAGATGGTTCCGGATAATCTTGCGCATTGGATTGGGAATGTTGCGGATCAATGAAGGACGACTGCAGATCAGGTCGTCCAGTCTTTTCTGCAGACTGGTGTTGCTTTCATTTTTCGGAAAACGGTAGGCGAAGAGACGATATACCTCCGCATTACCTCTCACCGACTGGTCCGCCAAAGCCAGCAGGCGGTTTCTGATATCACCGACCGAGAGCATGTGAAACGCTTTTCTCAATTCTGCAGAGCTGCCGCCGGAATCGAAAGGGGTGATCAGGTGGATGCTGTTGTGTGTGTAGCGGATGATGTGCTGGGAAAACGGTTTCAAAGCCGATCCGCCGCTAAAGAAAAGCAGCCGCGGGCCCAGTTCGGGAGCCCGCTCATACCGTGCCAGTTTTGTTTTATCCGGTATGGTGACCGTTGTCTCCAGTCTGATGATCAGGGGTATATTCAATTTATTTCAACCAGATCAAATGGTGCCGCGTTATCGTTCCGTTGGTTAACCGGGCGTTCCTGTCTCAACTTGAACAGAAACAGCATGTTTCAGCCGGCAGTCATGATCCATCTGCCATTGAACTCATTCCCGACACTCTGTCAGGATTGTGAAGTGATATTCTCATACAAACCATCATTCCCGCGAGCGGGCACAACGGAGGATGAAGAATAGCGATGCATTCCTGTGCCTGTTTTAAAACAGATCTTATTTTCCTCCGCGATCTCTGTTTTTCCGTGGTGAGTATCTTTGATGCACAGGAGGAGTGAATGTGTGCCATTCAAGTTGCCACACCGCCATTGGAGCAGGCATCGATGTCGGTAGAAAAAGGGTTTTATCACGACCCGTTGGTCAACAATTCAAAACAGGCATCGGCGGCCTTTTCGAAATCAACGCCACCTGAAAACTCGTAAATCCGGCACTGTTCGAGCAGTTTCAAATAGGCCTGCTGCGAAAAGTCTATAGCGCCGGCCGGATCGTCCGGTTCATAAAAAAGACCCGGATCCTTGGCAAAAGCCGGGATCAGATCCGTCCGGAACTCCAGTCTGACAATGCCGGTGTTCAGAGGGTCACTGTTTCTTTTCCAGTTCAACACCACGATACCCACCAGTTCGGCCTCCAGTTTGAAGGCGTTTTCCCCGTATAACGTGTCAATATATGCGTCATATTTTTCCTCAAGTAACCAGAGATCATCTTTGGGCAGCGCCAGATAGTCACCCTGTTTTTCCCTGGGGATGATTCCAAGCAGACGCTGATTTCCCAGAATCGTGCCTGGATTGATCCGGGGGAGTTTGGGCACCCCGATCATGCTGAGTCTACCGTTAGTCTGTTTGACCATGAGCCGGTCATTGCTGGCAAATGTTGTCCCCCGATTCATGATATGTAGTGCCAAGGTCGATTTTCCCATACCCGAAAATCCGGAAACGGCCAGTCCCTTTCCCTGGTATGAAACCGCGGCGGCATGCAACAGCAGGGCGCCGTCGTTCAAAACCCACTGGATAAAGCGGTTGATGATAAAGTTGACCACCTGGTTATCATTGCTGAGGCAGGGACCGATCGCCAGATTGTTACCGTCGCCGAATAGAAATACCATTCCCGTTAATCTTTTCCGGACGAGCAGACCATCCTTGAATTGATGGAATTCCTCTTTTATCTTTGTTTTGCCGGGATCCGGCTGCTTGACTGTCAGAGGAGCCGAAACCGGCACTGGTGCAGTTTCAATCGCATGGACCCGGATATCCCAGGGGGACGCTTCTGTGACAAACGATGCAAAATATCGCGTCATTTTTTTTCTCAAGGGCTCACAGTCCGTATCGACCCGGATCCTGCAAAGACCGAATTGAAGCGCCAGACTGTATACGGGCCGATGGTCCAGCAAAAAACCAGCGATGGTCTCTTTTATCGTATTTTTAATCATTTTTCAGGCCATTTTTGCCAGAATATGGTCCACCAGAAGATCAGCGGCGTTCATGTGATGGGCAACCTCCAGTCCCCGAAATCCGCCGAAAGCGGAAACTTCGAATACAACGGGCCCGGTTTCAGTTTCTGCCAGATCGACACAGGTAAAATCCAGGTTGAACAGCGCCTGGGAGCGCCGGCCGAGCTCGATCAGTTTTTCGTCCGGTTCAAAGGGTTCATATTTTCCACCGGAAAGGGTCGTAGTATTCCAGGAGCTGTTTTGACGCACCCTGGCGTAAGTGGCCAGGTATTTTCCCCCCAGGAACACCAACCCCAGGTCTTTCCCGGGGAGAGGAAAAAACTTTTGGATGTACATGGTCCGATTGCCATTGTTCTGATATGCCCTGATCTCATCCAGGGCGGATCGGGAGTCTGCAATCACCTGCATGCCCCTGGCCTTGGATGTAAACAGCGGTTTGAAGACAGCCGTTCCAAAGATTTTCATGGCCCGGTGGGCTTCGGAAACATTTTCTGTGACCACGGTCGGCGGAATCGGAATATCCCCCAGGCAGAGCGTGGTGGTGCAATTCAGTCGGTTCAACAATCCCGCAATAGAGGCCGGCCTGGAAAAGACAGCGACACCCTGCGCTTCCAGAAACCGCAGTATTTCCAGCCGGTTCATCATTTCCGGCTCATAATCGCTTGCCAGTTTTTTGACCAGAACAGCATCGAGGGTGGCCAGGTTATGATCCCTGAACCATACCTGACGTTTCTCCAGATTGACTGAGACATCATCCATGGATATCAGCAGCCGGAATCCGGTCTTTTTTTCCAGTGTATCGGCCAGTACTTCAGATGACCATTTTCCAGGGATCCCGATGACCCCGATTCTTTTGTTCATTTAGTATAGGGAAAAAGCAGTGGTTAGAAAGTAATTGCAAAAGATGGAATATGAAACGTGGATAATGCTTCCGGGTCCTGCCCCACCACTTTTTTCAGCAGGTAAACGCCCCGGTGAAACATATCTTCAGCTTTGTACCGGTTTAACTCAAACCGGGTCGAGGTGATGAACGAGCGGGCCAGGCCCAGTGCCAGTCTTGCTTCAAACCAGGAGTCGTTGTTTTTTTGGGCAAACTGTTCACAGAATTCGAAGAATTCTTTCAGCACATCGTTATAAAAGAGTCCCTTCGTACCGTTAGCTGTCGGCAGTCTGAAGATGGACACCAGGAAAACCGAAGCATCCTGGAGATAGTCCTTTTCTGCCGATCGATGCAGATCGATATAGTGGATCTGATTTTCGGACAGATTCAGGATAATGTTGTCAACGTTGAAATCCCCATGGATTAAAACAGAAAAGGGACAGCTCAGGTTCGCTTCCAGTTTCCGCGCAGAATCAAGCAGGCTGTCCAGACTCGGATCCGGAGTTTTCCCGATAAACTGGTTTTGATTCTGTGTCACAGGATGAATGAGATGCACATCGTCCAGTCTCGCGATCAGCTGATCAATGAAACCGGAAGTCAAGGTTCTTTTTTTCAGGGTGGTCTGCCAGATGTGGTCACAGGTCTGGCATATCTTTGCCACCATATTCATAATGAGATCCGGTTTCCCGTTGATCAGATTCTCCTGAAACGTGTTGCCCTGCAGACACTCCAGCAGGATTGACGCATTCGGACCATGCTCGGTGTAATCGTAGATTTTGGGGGGGATGCCCGGTATGAGAGCCTCCCACTTTTCAATGCCTTCCTTCTCACGTCTTATTTTGTCCAGTTTGCCATCCTTGAATATGATTCTTCGGCCCTGGGAATTAATATCTCTCGGCTGAACCAGTCCGATTCGACAACCCGAACGGGTTTCACCCATTGAAGCAAAGTTCACGTTGCCGTTTAACGATCCAGCCACTGCATGACTCAGACCTTCTTCCAGTGCTTCATACTGATGGATTTTGAGCTTTTCTCCCAGAATGGACGAGATAATAGCCTCCCCAATATTCAGCAACGAGTCCCCGATTCTTTCCAGGTACCGAAATATAAAAAGTGCCGTGATCAGATTCTGGATTTCCCTCGTGTGACTGCCATCCTTGATATCGTTGGTAATCTGCTGAAAATGGGTCTTGTACAACGCGTCCGTCTTGAACTCGCTGCGGCAGATCTTCAATGCCAGTGTCAGGTCGGCGTTGAACAGGGCATCGTTTGTTGCTTCCAGTGCCTTCATGATCTCATCGATGAATGTGGCGGTATCGTACCGATCCACCATGTACTCCGGATTCTCGAAATACTTGAACTGCCGCATGATATTAACACAGAAATCACCAATCCGTTCAAGGTTGACCGTAATCGTATGGACTGCCCGCGTAATGTTGACCGCTCTTTTATTGTCATTTTTATTGCTGACAGTGATAAGTCTTGAAAAACACTTATTTTCTATGATATTCTTCAGAATATCGATATAGTCTTCACGGCCTTCCACCTTCTCCAGATTTTTTTGGTCCGGTTTTTCCAGCTGTAGCCTGACAGAATTCATCTGTTTGATGATTTCCGATACCAGAAAGCGGTAGTTTTGGTCGATCTCTTTCAGCAGGATCATAGAGGGCCTTTATTTTGAACTAAATTATCTTGAGATTTTCGACGGTGCTGCTCTTTGCCTTGATCTTGTCTTTCCAGCTCACCTGCAGATTCAGCTTGGAGCTGTTGGACTTCCGTTTGGCTTCGATCTTCAATTTCAACAGTCCCTGGGGCACCAGATCGATTCTTGTTTTTTCAGTCCCCAGGCTGATCGATCCGTTTTCAATGCCTTCAATGATCGATTTCAGATAGTCCACAATGGTCTCGCAATCCTGGTAGGATTCATGTTTGAATTCGTTTTCAGCCACTTGCATGGGGTCTCCTGTTTGATTCAGTTTATGACAACCGGTTTCTGTATTCGATAATCATCCTTTTCCGATTCGCGTTGGCGATAATCAGGCTTTTCCAGATTTCTCGATCCTCCCAGGCCGGATGCACGCCGATTTCACGCTTTGCCTTTTCGGGATCCTGGTCTTTGGGATCCAGCACCTTTTCACCAAAGTGCGTGTCATCCCCATCAGAATGAGAATAGGCTTGTCACGGTATTTCCCTGCCTTGTTCTGCTTATTGACCACATTGATCAGAAATTCGGTATACTCTCTGGACTGGGGGTTCCAGACTTCATATCCGTCGACATCGTAGTCTGCCAGCAGTATGGGCCAGAACTGTTCCGGGTGGGGAATAACGATACCGGCGTGCAGTGACCTGGCTTCTTCAATAACTTCGGAGGTGCGGTAAAAATAGTCCAGGGGGAAACTGGCCTTGACAATCATTTTGACTTCTCGCAGGAAGATCTGGGCTCTTTCGACCAGGGTCGGGCTGACCTCTTCCTTCAAGAGGTTAAAATAGTTTCTGATTAGCTTATTCCTTAGCATCTCCGGGCGGGTAACCGATTCATTCTGCTCGATGAGACGTTTCAGTTTCGTGGTGTGGAATTTCACGAAATTGATCAGGCTGCTGTCGCTGCCGGTTTTTTTGGCTGGGAACGCCAGCCGGTGCTGAAACTGGTCTTCAATAATCGTATCTAAAAACTCATACAACTGTCGGGTTCGATACTTGAAAGTATAGTTCAGCATCTCTTTTAAGACATGGGCCTGATCATCCGTTACCCTGGATTCCTCAAAATGAAGGAGCAACTGTACCTTCCGATTGAACTGATGGGAAAAACAATCCACTTCAACCCCACTGTAACCGTTGAGAGTTTTCAGCTGGTTATGCTGGGTGGGAATGATCAGTTCATCCTCGCGATTCGGAAACATGGCAGAAACACGCTCCATGATCAGATCGAGTGGTATAAATTCGGGATGCCAGTGAACCGCCAGGACGGTTTTCTGTTCCGGATATGTCGTCGGGGGGGTAACCACCCGTTTGATCTGTTCTTTGGACAGGTCTGTGGAAACCAGGTGAAGATATTTTTTCTGATCCGCTTCCGTAATTTCGGTCGGAAGATCCAATATTTTTTCTGCTTTCAAAGTATACTCTGGCTACTGGCTGTATGTTTCTGATGAGCAAAAAAGGATGATCACCAGGTTACTCAGCTGTTTCTGAGTCGACTGATTCTGTGCGGCTGCACACTGACATGTCAGAACTGCCTCGAACAATCGGCAGAAAAAACATATCAACAAATTGTTAGGATAGTATGAGTTCTATGTCAGAAAACGATTGACTGCTGAGCTGTTCCATGAGTTGCAGTATGGGGGCCATATGCAGGAAGTCCTTCCAGCGCTCGGACTGACCTCAGTGGGTTTCATGCAGATCCCTGCAGAAAAGGACCGCCCGCTGTCCTGGGGCTTTCCAGGGTCCATCAGTCATAAAACAGAGTCCCCCCAGCTATTTATACTGATCGTGACAGATGCTGCGCAGCGTTTTCAAGTTCGTATAGGCAGTCACCATCTCATTGAGATTTTTCTGGTCAAAGGCATTCCGGAATAACTCGCATGCCTTCCCGTACGCCTCATAATGAGGATCACCGAAACCTGGGTAAGTGACCATCTGCTCGGAATCCTGCATAAAAAGGGTGACACTTTCCATGGTGGGTAAACTGCCACTGGTCAGTGCCAGCTTGATCTCCTTGAAGGAGCGTTCCATTCTTTTTTTCAGCTGCTTATACTTGGGTTTCCCGGAGTCGACCGTTGTTGAACTATTGCTTTCCAGCGGCAGACCCGTTTTGGGATCGGGAAACTTGGCCTTTAGCTGACAGACATAGGCCACACCTTCCTTCTTGACTGAGATCTCAAGCTTATTTAATCCCTCCAGGTCGGGTATGGGGTTGGAACCTGTGTCCAGCTGCTTTTTTTCCAGCTGGTCAGCTATGGCACGAAGCAGTGGGGCAGCCTCAGCAAGCTTGGTAAATTTATGACTCGATTTTGTTTTCCGGCTCATCTTGTTAACCTTTTGTATTGTTATTGACCCCTTATCCATTGGCATGGGTAGCGGTATGTGATTGGTGGGTTACTCTTCTGCCAGGGATTTTTCCCGGGACACACCACCTGTTTAACAGGGTGGCCAGCTGGCGTGTCCCCGCAGTTGTTAAATGTTCTCAGTCTGAACATGGAAGGAGAGTTCGGCGGTGATGATCTTGCTCCTGCCGGTGAAAATAAAAATGGCCAGCCACAGTCCCTGCAGAAAGAGAATCACCGGTGTGCTCCACATGGTTTCCAGCCCGCGCAGGATACTGATGGCAGTGACTGTGCGGGGAGTGAGCAGGAGCGACGTAGTAACAGCATAAACCACTGAAATCAGGGACATGATTTGGTAGGTTGAAAACCAGCCCTCGCCCCGGTAATCGGCCCTGAAAAATTCAGATACCACCCGCCAGATCTGGGTCGTTGCCAGTGTGATCAAAAACGAAAGCATAAAACGGCCCTCCAGAAAAAGATAGGTTCCTGCCAGGCCAGAAACCAGGTAGATGACAGAGGTTATCCCCTGTATCGGCAGCATTTCCTTTCCGTCCATGGCATGTGCATAGGCGATCTTCTTGGTTTTGCCCAGAAACACAAAGTTGAATCGGCGAAAGGGAATCTGCAGATAGCGCGGCAGTTCGGATATCGGTTTACCATAACAGCAGCCGAAGCTGATACAGCCCAGACGTCCGATGCCTTCGCCAAAAGCGTAGGCGGTGGAAACCGCAGCCAGCAGAACAATGATATCGATGGTTGGATAGTGCTGTCTTTCAAAGAGCAGTTTGACACCCAGGGCAACCCAGGGCGCAATGACGATGCCTACAAAGGAGGCACCGCCAATCGTCAGGGTGCAGGGCTTCTTTTCCACCAGGCGGGCCACGATTTTAGCTGCCGGGACTGCGAAAACCAGGACCCCCGCCAAAAACAGGATGGTACCGCTGACAGGCATCGCCGCCGCACCCAGCAGGATAATCATGATGGCCGCGGCAATAACTACGGCCACGCCATTAAACAGCCCGTAATAGGTCAGATTTAAACCCTGCCATTTACCGTCGGCCGATTTGACAATCGGCAGTGTTCCCAGAACCTGCCATTTCTCCCGGGGCAGAAATTTAAACCCCCATATGGATAAAACAAAAAGAAAGAGGGTGAGTCCTGTGATAAATAATAGATTTTCAACCATCTGCGTCCCCCAATTGGATTTTATTTGTTTTTGGTTGGAATGGATACAATGGCATAAACCAGTGTGTTTAATCCTTTCAACCGATTTCTGGACCCCCATTCCGCAGGAGATAATGCATCAGGGAGGCGAACCGCTGTAATTATTCCTCCAGCAGGATGACCGTTTTCACCGTTCCCGGCGGACCGTGCACCCCTTCATATTTCACCAGCAACAGATCCCCGCTGCGAAACCAGTATTGAACATGCCAGAATAACGACATGGCCCCTGCCAGCCTGACCTTTACCCGAACGGTTTCGATCCGGTTTCCGCTGATGACCAGGGTTTCCCGGCCATTCCGCACAGCGTTCATCTTGTGAACACTGAGATCATCTGGGCGCACAATCCAGAAATCAGTGGAATCTGCGTTGCCCTGCAACAGCGCCCTTAAGGAATACGAAAGCGCCTGGAACCAGGGGGCATCATCCAGATTTTCGGTTTTGGCAACGGTCTTACCATCGAGGTTACCATTGATCTGAAGCGTGTTATCATGTCTGACCGTTTGAATCTGTCCTGCGTCACCCTCGAATTCCCAGGCCATGGTCCGACCGTCATCCAGGCTGATGGTCCGGTAGGTCCGGTTCTTTTCATTTGATAGGATGGTGACGGGTTTCTCCCCCTGGATCTCCCAGATAAAATGGCTGACGGTGTCCCCGGTTTTTTCGCTATAGCGATACGGACCTTCCGCTAGAACTGCTGCAGGGGTCAGGCTGATCAGGACCCAGACAACAAAAAGGTTTTTCCACAAAGGGCTTTTGCCGGGTCTGGTGTCGCTTCGTCTTTTTTCCATGTTTGTTTGCATGCACCCGGCAAGGTCGCCGGTCTGCCCGGGCAGGGTCATATCCCTTTTGCCACCGGCGATCGAACCGTCACGTCGGTTTCGACCAGTGGCTGTTGAAAATTGTGTGTATAGCGGCTGACGACATCGCTGCGTTTCAGGTTTTGCAGGATATCCCGATCGAATCTGATCCGCTCCTTCTGGAAGATCACCATATCGACCGAGCTGCCCGGCCGGAATAGGCTTTTGGGACACCCTTTCCGGAGGAACAAGCCCCTCCGGACCGGCAGCGGGTTGTCGTAGTGAGAAACACTGTAGCACTGTTGGATATCACCAATCATCAATGCAACCAGCTCGATCATCATGACCAGCCCGATCCCGGAGCCATCCGGAACATCCGTATCGATTACGGTGATGGTGCGTTTGTTTTTTGAGTAGGGTGTTGCCAGTGAGATAACGGCGGCAGGATTACAGGAGTGATACCGGCCGCTGATGTCATAGAAATCAACGACGCAACCACTGACCGGTACATGATTGTAGTGGTATTTTTCCGGTGTTAACCTGAAAACGGCATAGTCCCCGCCTTGAAAAGCGCCGATCCAGTCCTGCTTGTCCCGGCCGATCAACTCCTCATAGTGAAAAAACTTCTCCTTCAGCAGAATGATGGAGCTTTCGGAAAATGACCCCACCAGCATTCTCGAATCCGCAGGCGAGACCACGATCGCCGGATCTTCCGGCATGGGTCGGGTTTCCCAGAATCGGATTTTTCGCTCAAAGAGTTTGCGGGGCGAATCCATCCGCTCCAGCGGTTCCACACACTCGTCCAGGTCGATGTTCAGGTTGGCGATGATTTTCCTGAGATGGGCGGATGTGTTGGCCAAAGGGTTGTCGTAATTGAAAAAGCCCAGCAGATCGGAGGTTCTGGCGGATGTCAGCAAATCAAACAGCAGGCGTGACTTTTCCCGTATCGTTGAATAGATGATCTGGATGGCCCGATCGGCAATCAATTTCTCGGTAACGACCTGGGACGTGGTTCTGTCAATATATTGATGCACCATGCTATGTTTTTATTAAGTGTCTGTTTGTCCGGCTTTCTGTTGATTCCGGTCGATGATGAGCAATGTCAGGTGAATGAGACGGACCAGGGTTTGCTGGGACAACTTTTCCGAAACGGCATCATCGCTGGTTGCTGCGACGAATGCTGCAGCGTTTTTTCCGCCGAGAATGCTCATCAAAGCTTCATTATGGGTTCCTTTACGCCAGGCGTGCATGGAGTCCAGTTCCTCCGCTCCCGCTTTCAGAACCTCCATGGCTTCCCGCATGTTTTCCTGGCGCAGACCGTCCCGGTAGTACTGTTCAGCAGCCTTGTTGAACTCATGCCCGCTCAGCTTCATCGCCGAGTTGGCGCCAGCTTTTTCCAGAATGGTCGTGGTCAGCTTGCCGGCTGTGCTGAACGCTTTGGGGAATGCCAGACGCTGCTCCAGATCCCGGATGGTTTCTCCCAGTCCCATCTCAAAAATCAGCGCTTCCCCATCCTTTTTCAGTTTTCGGACCAGGGCTGCCTTATATTCCTGGACGTGGACACGGATAAATCCATCGTAGCGATGGCTCTGTCTTGTTTTTTGCACATCCTTGAGAAGATCCCCCAGAAATCGGTTGCGGCTGTTTTTGCGAATAAACACCGTAGGCAGTCCGATAGCAGCACTGAAGAAGATCTGCCGCCGCTCACTTTCGATAAACGGCTCATCCGGGATATGAATATGGGAAACCCGGCCTTTCAGGGCATATTGATAGGCCAACGCGATAATCAAGAGCTGGAGGTTGACGGCTTGTGTCATATCCGTCCCGATATCCTTGAAAAGACTGTAGTGGCGGCATTCGAAACCGGAAAATCCCAGTTTGGAATACTCCCGCAACTTGCAGAGCATGTAGATGGACATCGAATCATCAAACACACCCAGAGAGGCCAGGTCGTTTTTCAAGCGGATATCATTACCAATGATGCCGTTCAGGGCAGGGCTCTGTTTGGTGCTGAGCAGAGATACAAAATAGTCAATCAACCGGAAATCAGGAACAAAATCCCCTTTTAACCGCAGGGTTTTGCTGACAAGTCGGTCAAGCCAGATCGGGCCAAATGGGGTCAATGGCTGGCCCATGAACTTGAGCCCCGCCTTTTTTTTCCAACGACGCCAGATCATTTTCAGATGGGTGGCTTCCAGTTCATGGGGCAGAAAGCCCAGTACCCGCTCCGGATGAAAATCCAGGAAATCCAGGCGATAGGGGGCGGCTGAATAGGTGCCGACAAACAGGGGCAGAAAATGTTCCGTAATTTTCAGGACCAGGTCCCCGTAATACTTTTCATGTTCAACACCAAAGCCGGACCCGGGATCGCTGACCAGACGGCTGATTTTTTTGCTGCCCAGGCTGATATGGGTCCCATTATTGGCCAGGCTGATATTGGATGTATTGGGGAGAACGGCCAGATTCCGGTTTAGAATCCCCGCCTCCTTGATTTTATAGATAGCGTTCAGCTGGCTCATGGAGAGAACCCGGTGACAGAGCGCCATGTACTTCTTCTTCTCCTCCCCCTGGTTCCAACCTGACAAACAGGGACTCATAAACAGTTCCCGGTAAAAGGAGTCACTGATGAGTTCGTTCAGACGTTTCTGACGGGTGGCCGGATTCGGGGCAAAACACATGGTGGCCTTCTGTCCATGATCGATCAGCCTGAATCGACTATTGGCATATTGTAAGAGCAGCTGGCACAGTGCAAACCGGATCAACGTTTCATTCACAATCCCTTTTCCCATCCCGAATGTTGATGTCACGGGTACCGGTGAAAAAGAGAAGGTCTCCGGAGAGGAGTTATCACTTAAAAAATGGCTCAGCAGTCGATTGCCGATGGCCACGATCTGCTTGTCGAAATCCTGAAATGATACGACATCGGCCAATGACAGTTTCAAGAGATAACTGATGGGAACCCGGATAAACGCCTCACCATCCTGCAAAACCGTGAACTGATCTTTGTCGGACCGCTGTGAACCAAACACGTCCCTCTTATCAGAAAGCAGGTCTCGTTCAAATATCTCGTTGGCATAGGTGCCGATCTGGGCCCTGGGAAAACGCACCCAGCTGTTCTCCCAGACACCGCCTGCGTTATCCTCCAGAAATGCTTCCAGCGCAGTGATGGTTTTCCGGGAGGAATTCCCGGATTTGGCTTCGGCGATGATATTTTTTAAATAGTTGGAATTCCGGATGTAGTTCGGCATATCAACGTCTTCAGCGCGGCCAATAACGTCCGCCTGGAGTTCATTTTCCACACCGGCTGTGGTGTCTTCGCCCACAAAAGGAAGGGCATCGATCGCATGACGGTCTGTCAGAATGCCAAATCCCAGTTGGCCCGGTTGGATGAAGGATGCCGGAGTTGCCTGCTGCAGGGGTTGAACAGCCGCATTGGTTTTCATGGAGGTTTTTCTGATAGTGGTTTCATGAATGGTTGATGATGAAGCGATCCGTCTGTCAGCCGGATCACTCCTGACGCTCACCGACCGATGTGGAGACGGTTTTTAATGCATCATCCTTGTTTATATGCTGCTTCCGGACTGTTACGCCCGCATTAGGGGTTGGATAAGACTTGATGAGCGAAATGACTGACTCACGTCCCATGCGCTAACCGGCTTCCTTCATCTTGCCCGGTTCAGTCGAAAACTGCTGACTCGGTGTTCTGACATGGTTCCCCGGTGTTTTGATAACAAAGAGGTCCTTAAAATTTAGGTCCGTGAGAAGCTGCTGCATGATTTTCTGGACACTGAATGACCTGGCTCGTTGCAATGCCTGCACCTTGATGGCGTTCATCTGGTTCGGTCGGACAGCGACTGACGCGATTTTTTCCGCCATTTCATTCAGGTCGTTCGCCAATATGCCGTATTTGGCGTTTTTGATAATATCTTTCGGGCCTTTGACCTGATAGGCGGCAACAGGCAGACCGCAACGCATCGCCTCCAGCAGGACGTTCCCAAATGTATCAAATCTGGAGGGCAGTACCAGCAGGCTTGAGGAGGCATAAAGCCGGGGCATTTCCTGTTTGGGCACCCAGCCCAGGAAGATGGCTTCGGGAATCAGCTGCCTGAGTTTTTTCTCTGCCGGTCCAACCCCTGCAATGACCAGCCTGGCGTTCGGTAAACGCTCCTTTAACTGTCTGAAAATGACAGGCAGTTCCATCACGCCTTTTTCCTCGCTGATCCGACCAGCGTAAAGCAGAACGAAATCGTTTTCCTGGACACGGTGTTGGAAAACCTCTTCGGTCTGTCTTGCCCGGGGGTAGAACACCTCGGAAACCCAGTGGGAGGTTAAAAAGACCCGTTCCTTAGGTATCTGGATCTCCCTGCCAGTGAGCCAGTCGCGATGGTCCCTGTTCAGGACAAATAACCCATCGAAACCCCGGTAGAAGACCCTCAGCATCCTCCGAATCCGATCAACAACAGAGGGATCAAGCTGGGTCGTGTCCCTGATAAACTCCAGCCAGTCCGTGTGCAGGAAAAAATATGCCGGAACCTTGAAAGATGCTTTCAGATAGAGTGCCACCGGCCCCATAGCGAATTCGGTGGAGCAGACGATGCGGTCATAGCCGCCTTCCAGAAACAGCTGCTTGACCTCAAGGATGTTGGGGATATGGATGGTCTGTTGCCGGTAATTGGGAAAGGAGAATCGGCCCACGGATTTTACAACCCTCAAATGGGACTGTTCAGTGATATCGTTGCTGCAGACCAGAAAATCGATAGGCAGGTTGTTTTCCTGCACAACTTTGAGTTTGGCGCTCAGCGAAGCGGAAACCCCGTTTTTATCATTCAGGGTATCGGTCAGCCAGAGCACCTTTTCCGGGTGCCGGTGCTGACCCAGGGATTCAGCAAATTCGTTGAGAAAGGACCGGTTGGCATTTAAGGACCCGGCACTCAGCAGAGACGACCCGGCCATGATGGTTGAAGCCAGAACCGGAAAGGAGAGCTGATCGAAAAAACGGGATACATTCACCTGGGTGACATGGTCCGTCTGTCTGCCGGGATTGTCTTCAAACAGGTTACGAAAATGAGTTGGAATTTCAAATCGTTCGATCAGCGAGCGGGTATCCAGTTCAAACTCGGCGTCGAAGGCTTCAACCCATTCCGGATTCCCCTTGATCCGTTTAGCGATCACACCGGTTAATTGACCGAATATCTCCGGAATCCCACTCCCAAGTGTTCTCAAATAGGTTTCATGATCCGAGTGATAGCTCCTGGCAATTTCATCGATCTTCAACATCATGGGCTTGAAATCGGATGAAATACGGAATCTCCCAAAAAACCCGGGTCGTTTTCCGTTTAAGGCATCATGCAGGGTTTTGAAAAAGTAGATCGTAAACTTATGCCGTTTCAACTCCTGGATGATATTGGATATACCCAGGCAGAACAGCTTGTCTTTCAGGCTTCCCTGGTGCATGAACATCCGCAGGAGACCGGGCTCCTTCATATTGAAGGTCATCTGACTCAGGTAGTCCAGCAGGGAAACATTCAGTTTTTCATGATTGCCAACGTGACCGAAAGGCGAAATTAATCCGTTCTTAAGCGCATCCAGGGCAATATCCGAAGGTTTCTCCTTCTGGAGACGGCTCGGCAGATCAGGGACATGCAGGTAGCTGCCACAGGTGCCGGCAAATATCCCCATATGATCATCCGACCCCCCTGTATATCGTTTCTGATAGGGATGTTTACAGAAGTTGCCCGGATCGAGCTGATGTTTTTTCCGCCATTCGTCAATGGTTTCCTCCGTCAGGCTGTTCAACCACTCCCAGACCAGAAGGTTTTGCCAGATGTCCCGCTGCCCGTTGGCAACCTCGAATCTTTCAAACAACAACGCCAGCTTTTCAAGCAACACCGCCCCCGGATGGGATTTTGGCGTGTAGAAATAGAGCGGATGGGGGAGCACGGTCGGCAGGTCGTGCTCCGCCGCGTAGGTCAGAAACCGGTGCAGATTGTGCCGGTATTTGTTCAGTTTGACCTCTTCTGCGGGGCTGAAGCCATAGGTCAGCACATGCAGGTTGAGATCATACTCCTTGAAACAGCAGGAGAATTCAGCGCCCACCAGAACGTCTTCGCCCCTGTCAAGAAGCTGCCAGCAGGATCGGGCATTATTGTGGTTCGTAATCGTCACTACATCGCAGTCATTGCGTTTGAGGGAGCGAACGAGGTCTGTGGTCTTTATCCAGGTCTCCGGGATTTTCAGAATCCGGCCCCATAATTCATCGGGGATGTCGCTGTTTTCATCATGGCAGTGAAGATCTATCTTAAGTCGTTCATTCCCTGGAATCGTTTTTTCCTGGACGGTGAGCAAATTCTGATAACTGTCTTGAATCCGGTTTCTGAATGTGTTTGGGTTCTGTGTCATAAGAATCGACCTTGGATGGTGAATGGGAATTATTCCCTGCAAACTGAAAACAGGAATGCGACGAGCCGGACAAACTGAGTGGTGACTGGGACTGTCATACTCTGCCAAATAGCTGATGTAACGTTGATTGACGGGCCTTTCAGAGCATCTTCTGTCTAATCAGGTAAATTTAGGTTAATCCACTATTGGTAAGATTCTATGTGATCCTGGTTAAATTATTGTAAGCCGGCAGACAACTGCATCTCCCAGAAACACTATCGATCTACAGCAACTACTAACTACAAATCGCTGCAGCTCAGTCCCTGCCTGCGCTCGGTTGAACGGGGTCACGGCTGAGCCCTGGAATCATAATCGATTCATCACTTTTCGATTGGCATTAGCGTAAACTCAGGTATCTGATTGAACGGATGGGGAGTGGCAAAGTGCAGCCAGGATGGCGCAATCAATTGAACTCGAGAGACTCACAGCGAAGAACTCCCTCGGAGACGCATGGTTGAATTCGTTCGCGATAGGCGTTGCGAAAGCAATGTGACCGAGAAATCGGCAGTCGAATGAACTATGGAAGGTAATTGGCAGAGAAAAGTGAAACGAGAAAGGAGATAAGATTAGTAAGTGGGGCTACAAGATAACTAGTTTGCTGGCGATTAGGCTGCAACATGTTGCAGCAAGTCGCAAGCAAAATCTATCTCGGCAGTTGCAAAAGGTATTTTGACGAAACTTGGTGTTGTCTTACATTCGGAAAAGACCCGAATCGTTCATGTACGATATGGGTTTGAGTTTTTAGGTTACAAGATCAAGCGGGATAGTAAACCGCTTCGTCTTTCTGCCGGGAAGAACCGAAGCGGTGCAAAACAAGGGGTGTTATATGCGCACCCCAGAGACAAATCCATCAAGCATTTCAAAGTTCAGATACCTAAAAGAACCAGTCGAAAGGCACCTGTGTCAATACAACAACTCATTGAGCAGGTGAATCCGATCATTCGCGGATGGGGCAATTACTACTGAAAAACCCACGCCCGCAGACTTTTCAACCGGCTTGATCGCTGGATCAAACGACGTAATTGGTCACACAGGTATAAAAAGTGGTGAAATGCAGGGTGGAAGAAGCTTCCCGCAAGTAATTTATGCAGGGAATACGTTCCTGTGTATCTAATTTCGCTGATACCTTCGATAAATTCCAGTGTAAGGCACGTCTCTGTGAAAGTCGGATGCAGGAAAACCGCACGTCCAGTTTGAGCGGCGGACGAAGGTCAGCAGTAATGCGCTACCTCCGACCTGACAAAAGGTCCAAAGCCAGATAACTTCTCGAAAGATTGATAAACTACGAGAAGGAGACCTTGAGGTTTTTGGATGACCCTGTTGGCTCATTTACCATTAATCAATGTGAAAAGGAAATTCGTATGACAAAAGTGCAGTAAATGATATTTTGGCTGCTTTCGTTCCACAAAAGGAGCGGCTATATTCTGTCGGATTCGAAGTTATCTGTCGAACTGTCGTAAATAAGACATGAGCGCCAGCGAGGCTTTGCGCCTATTATTCAGTGACAAATCCCCCTGATTTTTTATTCACCCCTTTAGAAAATGTTTATATATTCAGCTAACTAACAAAGCGGGCGCGCCACAGTCATCAAGTTATGCAGAGGACCGTCATGGTCAATCTGTAATTGAACTCATTTTCGATGGCGGTCTTACACAACGCCATCTTGGCGATGTTTAAGACCGCCCAATCCGTTCAATTACATACAGGTCTCAGCTTCTGCTCAGATAAAGTGGTGAATAGTTACGAAAATGTTATGAATAGTCACGTTTTGACGAGGGTCTGATGAAGCAGCATTTTTTTATGGTTTCATCATAATTGATACAGAATTCTAACACTGCCGAAACATTTTAAGACTATGCTCATGACAGTTTCTTACCTAAAAGCCATTCTATATCCAGCTGAACGGCTGCCTGCGGATGATTCACACAGTTCTGTGACAATGACATCTGACTGAATGGCGCCAGAATAACAACGGCCAGATCTGACAAGGGAGATTTACTGTGAAAATATGCATAAATTTACAACAAACACGATTGCGGCTGACAGCCGGACTAGTGGGTTTGGTTTCAGTTTTGTTGACGGCACACCTTGTTCTGGGGGGTCATGATATTGATCCCCAACTGGCAGAGTACAAATCTGAAAAAAAACTTCAAGGAACAATAACCAGCCGGGGATCTGATACCATGCGTCTGTTGATGATTTACTGGGCGGAAGGTTTCCGAAAACACCACCCTCAGGTCGTCTTTGATATTAAGTCTGAAGGATCCGGGACAGCTCCGGGACCCCTTCTGCAAGGCACGTCCCAGATTGGCCCCATGTCCCGTAAAATGAATGAAAAAGAGTATGAAACATTCATGAACAAATACGGGGTCCGGCCGGTTGCAGTTGGCGTCGGTCTTGATACACTGGCAGTTTATGTGAACCAGCAGAACCCCATTGATCATTTGTCTCTCGTGGAACTGGATGCCATATTCTCGAGTACCCGTCAAGGCGGATATCCCGAAAATATCGCTTACTGGGGGCAGTTGAACCTCGGTGGCCCGTGGCAGAATCGACCCATTCATCTGTACACTCGGAATAGTGTGTCAGGAACATTCGAATACTTTCGGAACCGTGCCCTTTATAAGGGGAAATACAAGAATACCATTCAAATGCAACCCGATTCGGCAACCGTGGTCAACAAAGTCATCGCTGATCCGGGTGGTATCGGATACTCGGGCATTGGTTACAATACCGATAGCGTCAAAACCCTGGCGATATCAGAAAAACTCCATGGTGAGACATATACTGCCAGTTCCGAAAATGTATATCTGAATCAATACCCGTTGAGTCGGCCGCTTTATATCTATGTTGTCAGGACCATGGATCGGCCCGTTCCGGAACGGGTGGCCGAGTTTCTCCGTTTTGTGATGTCGCAAGAGGGTCAACAGATCATCCTGGATACTGGCTATATGCCCCTTTCCGCCCAGGTAACAGAACGTCAGCTGGATCTGGTTCGATAAAACCAGGTTGTCGAGACCAGCCCGGATTGGCGCCTGACAATGCCGCCGAGTGTAATTTTGATAATTACTTCAACCGCTTGCTCCGGAATAACCCCGGAAACAGTAACCACTACACCAATATGTTCTAACCTGCTTTTCAGATATGCAGATACGTTCGAAATTGGGAATCAGTACTTTTGTCGCGGTCATCCTGCTGTTGGCGCTGGGTGGTATGAGTTCCATTCTGATTCACCGACTTGCTGATATTTCCCAGAAAGTGGTGGAAACCCAGAATGCGGCTCTAAGACTAAACGAAATCAAGGGCATGACAGAGACCATCCTTAGCCTGACAGAGCTGCATATCAAATCTGAGGACGGTGTCAGCATGGGGTTGGTGGCCGGGAAGATTGAGGAGACTGAAGCTATGCTGGAGAAACTGATCGCGGAGGTATTTGAAAAACCGTCCACCCATGAAGATGATCTGGAAATGAAAGCGTTCTATAACACTTGGAACCAATTCGATGAAATCAGGCATCAGGTGATCGGACTCAGCGATCTCTTTTCCAGCCAGGCGGCAGATGGACTGTTAACGAACAGCGGATTGCCCCTTTTTGTTGAAAGCCAGGTTGCCCTTGAAAACCGGATGTCCTACTACCAGTCAACCGCCAGTCGCCTGGGGAAAAGGGCCGCAGCAGCGGAACGGATTTCCATAGTGCTCATTTTCGGTTTTTCAGTGTTTTTTGTCGTGATGATGGTGACCGGCGGCCTCATCATCACCCGTTCCATTACTAACCCCCTGCTGATGCTGTCAGCACACTTGAGAACCAGTTCGTCGGCGAATGATACCTTTTTTGGACAGGACAGCAGTAAAGATGACAACGAACTGAAAACCCTGATTCGCTCGCTGGAGATCCAGGTCCAGAATAGAACCGCGGAGTTGCTGGCATCAAACCGGCGTCTGGGTGAGGAGATCCAGTTCAGAAAACTCAAGGAAGCTGAAATCAAGGACCGTGAACGGAAGTATCGCCAGATTTTTCACAATACCGCTGCCTGGATGGCATATACCAGCTTTGACGGCCGTTTCATCGAGGGCAATATCTCCCTTATACAGCACCTGGGATACTGCGATGATGAGCTTCAACAGATGAAGCTGCTGGACCTGATCCCAGATGCCCATGCCTCTGAATACGATCAATTTGTCCGTGAACTGAAGGACAGTGGGAAAGCCCAGGGTATCCTGCGGTTGACTGGAAAAACCGGGCAAGTGTATATACTCGATTATCAGAGTAATGTGATCCCCAACGAGCAGACACAGGCAATGGATATGATCGTTCATTTTGCCAAGGATATTACCCGAGAGAAGGAGGCCGAATCGGCATTTCGGCAAAGCGAGCTGCGGTTCCGGGATCTGGTTGACGCCCTGCCGTTATCATACTTTATTACCGATCATAACCGGGCTCTCGTGTTTGCCAATCGCAAGACAGAGGAAACCTTTAACAGCGCCAATGGCGTTTCTGCAGGTCAGGCCCTTGAACCGGATTTCATGGAGATGCTGATTCCCGAGGACAGACAAAGGGCCATGAACAAAATGGCAGATACTCGGGAAACAGGGGTGGACAGGTGGCAACGTTACTCCTGCCTGAGAAAGGATGGATCGGTTTTCCCGTGTGAAATCCTGACAACGCCAGTCAAATATAGTACTGAGAATGAGAAAAAGCAGCACATTCTGGTCGATATCTCGGAAAGACTCGAAAAAGAGGAGCTGATTAAACAGAAAGAGATCGCTGAAGCTGCCAACAAGGCCATTTCCGAATGGTTGAACTTTGTGGCACACGAGCTGCGGAACCCGCTTGGCGGAATTTCCAGTTTCGCCCGTTTCGGTATAAAGAAAAACGGTGCTGTCCCACAGGAAAAGCTGTCGTTCTATTTCGAACAGATTAACAAAGCCGCCGAGCGCCTGGAGGTGCTTCTTTCTGATCTTCTCGATCTTTCGAAAATGGAGATTGGGGAGACGAATTTCAAGATGGAAATCGCGAACATGCTTACTGTTGTTCAGGAAGTCCAGATGGAAAACGAGGCTCTTCTCATCGAAAAGGGGCTGCGGCTCCAGGTCGAATCCCCTGATAATGGGAATCCGTTCCTGATCAGGTGCGACCGCTATCGGATTGGCCAGGTGATCCGTAACCTGCTCTCGAACGCCATCAAGTTTACTCCTGCAGAGAGGAAAATCGTGGTAAGACTGAGTAAAACGGTCGTTCCCGGCAGAATTAATACGGATGATAGGATCGCCGGCATTCGGTTTGATATCAGTGACGAAGGGATCGGTATCCCGGAGGACCAGCTGGAATTTATCTTCAACAAATTCAAACAGAGCCGCAAAACCCGGACAGGTGAAGGCACCGGACTGGGTCTTCCCATCTGCAGGCAGATTGTTGAGTCTCACGGGGGCCGGATCTGGGTGAAGAGTACGGAAAGCAAGGGCGCCACCTTCAGCTTCTGTATCCCCTTTGGAGACAGGCCTGTATTTCCTTAACCCAAATCTCCTTGAAAAATAGAATTTTATTGAAAATTTATGGGTTTATTGAAATATATATTTGTCTTTAAATACAGTACTGTAAAGTTTTATGACTGAATGTATTCTAAAATATCGTGCACGAATCCATTTATAATTCTTGCCATTTCTTGCCGACTGGGATTGGATTCGAATTTCAATTATCAAGATATCAATGCCAGTTTCCCAAGCACATTTGTTCCCATGCACATTTGTTCATTCGAGAATTCAAAACCAAAAACCGCAAGACCAGTGAAACATGAGACGATTCACTTTAAATGATGGAAAGCAAGGCAAGAAAAATGAGCGAATTGAAAAAATCGATGAGATCTCGGGAGATTTTTATTACAAAACAGGTCACGGTTATTGATGAATAACAGAAGTTTAATTCGACATTATCTTTGACATCAGGTTTTTGCTCAGGTAACATTTGAAACTGACGAAGCCGAAGTCTTTGTCTGGTTCACAAGGGCTCCAAACCCCAAGCGTTAGGTTTGACCTGCTTTTTATCAACCAGCTTTTCGGCCGGTCGCAGACTTACCTTGGAGGAAGGTGGTCTAAAAAAAGCTTTTCATCCAACTGGGGCAGTTCATTCTGAGCTGCCCTGGCCAGCAGATCCACTAACATGTTGTTTAATACCCGCAGCATGCTCAACCAACGTTTCTTTCAGTTCTGAACTCATCAAGTGCGCAGCTCCGGCCTGTGTCAGCGAGTGTTCAAGTTAGTCCATGGTTGTTTCCCTGGTGTAAGCTTCCATGGTATTTCGAATACGGATACGGCTGCCCAGAGAAACCAGATCGCTTTGATGAAAGCGGGCCGGCAGCCTGGTGTATCCACTGATAATGGTGGTTAACAGACAAATTCCTGGGATTAAGATTAAGCGCATCTTTAAGATCAAGTGCATCTTGATTAAATGGAACTCAGTCAGCATCAAAGGATTGATGTTTCAGAGCTCCATGGATGGACTCGTGCGTTTCTCGAAAGATCAACCCTTTGGTGCGGTAAGCTCGATAATCTCAATTAATCAAAGTACCCTGAAGTCTATGATGACGATTAAGAAAAGCCAATAAACCCCGACCGTGCCCAAAGGACACGGTTTTCTGTGTTAAATAAAATCGACCGGGGAACCCCCGAGGAGGAAACATGTCGCAAGTAACAGGGGAAGAGCGAGTTAAACAGCTGGTGAATCAGCATGAGAAAGCGATCATTGATATCCGGCGGGATTTTCACATGTACCCGGAACTGTCCGGTCAGGAGGAGCGAACCGCCGGGATCGTGGCAGCCTACCTGGAAAAACTCGGGATCAATGTCCAGCGCTGCCGGAAAAGCCATGGGGTCATTGGACGGTTGACCGGCGGAAAACCCGGGCCGGTCATCGCCTTAAGGGCTGACATGGATGCCCTGCCCCTGCAGGAAAAAACAGGGCTCCCCTATGCCTCAACAATCGAAGGGAAAATGCACGCCTGCGGTCACGATGTCCACACCGCGATTTTGATGGGAACCGCTGCAGTTCTGGCTTCCATGCGGGATACCCTGGCAGGAACGGTTGTCTTCCTGTTTCAGCCATCGGAAGAGTTTTTCCCGGGCGGGGCACTGGGGATGATCGAGGAAGGGGGAATCGACTCCCCCCGACCCGACAGCATATTTGCCCTGCACACCAGTTCCCATCCCACCGGTCAGATAGCCATCACCCCCGGGCCGATCATCGGATCGGTGAGTACCCTCAGCCTGCGGATATTTGGCAAGGGCGGTCACTTCTCCAGACCCCACCTGGCGGTGGATCCTATCGTGGTTGCCTCCCACGTGGTCGTGGCCCTCAATTCGATGATCACCCGCAGGGTCGACCCCCTGGAAAGCGCGGTCCTGACCTTCGGTATGATCCAGGGCGGCACCCGGGACAACATTATCGGGGATATGGTGGTCTTGCGGGGAAATATCGGTTCCCTGAACGAGGCGCTGTGCGTACAGTTGATGGATGAACTGGAGAAGACGGTCAAGGGTGTTACCGAGGGAATGGGCGCCACCTATAAGCTGAAATACATCCACGGTTATCCCACGACCCGCAACGATCCGCAGAAAACCGACTATGTCCGGGAGATTGCGTCCCGGGTTCTCGGCCCGTCCCATGTTCTACCCTGCATCCCCACCCTGGGGGGTGAGGACATGGCCTATTTTCTGCAGAAAATCCCGGGTGCCATGTTCTTTCTGGGGGTGCAGGACCCGGACAGCGAAGGGCCCCCCGCCGCCAACCACGATCCCCGGTTCAATCCGGATGAACGATCCATTGCCCTGGGAATGGAACTGATGAGCCGCCTGGTGGTTGACTATCACCCGTGATCCCCGGTTCATTTTTTGGGCTGACCGATGATATTGGAAAGATAAAACCCAGCCAGCATGAACCCCATCATGACGATGACGGAGCTGGTGCCGGTTCCCAGGGTCGCCAGGACAGGACCCGGGCAGAGACCGCTGATGCCCCAGCCCACACCGAACATCACTCCCCCGGCGATCGACCGGAAATCGAGATCGGTCCGGGTCGGGATCAGGAATCTGGGCGCCAGGATGGGGATTTTTCTTCGGGTGATGACCTGGAAAGCGATGTAGTAAACACCAACAGCGCTGGCCATCACAAAAACCAGGGTGGTGTCCCAGTTGCCCAACACATCCAGAAACCCGACAACCTTGGCCGGCTGGGTCATTCCGGATATTGCCAGCCCCAGTGTAAACACAAACCCGCAGAAAAAACTGGCGATAGCCTGAAGCATCATATCATCCCCCCAAAAACGCTGTTAATCACCCAGACGGTGATGATACCACTGATGGTGAAGGACATGGTGATGGCCACGGAACGGTTGGAGAGCCTTCCCACCCCGCAGACGCCGTGACCACTGGTGCAGCCGTTGGCCATCCCGGTTCCCAGGCCCACCAGCAGTCCTGCTGCCGCATAGGCCCACAGGGATCGATTGATTTCGATCACAGCATAACCCGGAAACACCAGCAGAACCAGGATGCCGGCCAGGACCATCCCCAGGACAAATGTCACCCGCCACAGGTAATTACCCTTTTCGAAACGCAGTGTCCCCTTCAAAATACCGGAAATACCGGCAATTCTGCCATTAAACAACATCAGGCAGATACTTGCCAATCCAATCAATATCCCGCCGACGATTGGATAGATCAGCGCTGTCTTGCTGAGTAATGCCTCCATCAAATCTCCTTTTTAGCAATGAAATCAAAGCCCCCGGGACGGCAGAAAACCTGCTGAAAACGGCCCTGGTGCTGGTGGTCCAGTATCTTCAGTATCCGGGAAACCGGCCAAATTGTCAATAAACACTCCCCCACGGGAAGGCACCAAATATGTGTGGCTACCTGTAAGCGGAAAGAGGTTATGATCACATACCCACATGTTTTTGGTGCACCCTCCCCACGGTGGATGCTGTCAGGAACGCTGTATCCTGATCAGACCGCCGGCTTCCCGGGCTCTGCCGGAATCGGTGATGGACAGTGGACACCGACCTGTTTTTATAAACCCAGATCCTGATTGATCAGGATGACTTTGATTCTGCCTTTGGGGTAGGATTTTTCGGTGATGCTCCAGGCGTTGCAGATGCGATCCGGGCTTTTACAATCCATGCATTGCCCGGTTTTTCGACATGGCGTGTTAAAGTCCGTGTGTCTGATCGCATTGAGGGGTGCGGCAATATGCTTGACGCGATACATCGCCGCTTCCAGATTCGTCACAATTTTATTGCGGCCGACGGTAATCACCACATATCGTGGACCAAAAAGAATCCCGGCGACACGATTGCCAATCATATCCAGGTTCACCAGCTTGCCTGACTCCGTCACGGCATTGCTGCCGGTAAAAAACAGGTCAACCAGCAGGGCCTGTCGACGGCGGGGGATGCTCTGCTCTCTCGTTAAATCGGCGGCAAAGGGTTCGATAACCCGGATGTCCGGGGATTGTTTCAGACGCTCCAGAACATCCGTGGCATAGAACGTCACGGAATCTCCCCAGGAGGCGCTTTTGACCGGGATTTTCGGCAGAATTTCGTTCAGGATAATCTGGTTGGCTTCGAGGGGATTCTCAGCGCGATAAACGTCGAAATTGTTTTTTTCCAGGGCACGCTGGCATGCTGCCACTCGTTTCTTCCAGTAAATCTCGGTACTGTCCTTCATATTCGCATTGCCCGGTGAGTTCAACACGGTTCACGCTGCCCTACATTTTTTTCAGATCGTCGAAATCGGCAACCTCCCTTTCTTTATGGATCCTGTACATACGTCGCTGGATCTTTGGATAGGTGCAGCAATCGAAGTCGGGTCGGGTTCCCCCCATCAGATAAACCAGGTCATGATCACCGGTGTTCTTCATCGCATGAGCGGCCCCCTTTGCCGGAAAACCGGCAAAGTCGCCCGCCTCAAGGGCATGGAAACGTCCGTCCAGTTCAAGGGTGGCCCGACCGGACAGGATGTAGACAAATTCATCCGAGCACTCATGATTGTGATACTCGGTCGTTTCATCCCCCGGCGCGACTCGAACCAGATGAATACCGATCTGGCTCAATCCCGTCAGATCACCCAGAGATTTCGAATGCCGGATGGCCTTCTCGTTCAATGGATGAATGAATGTCGTCTCCTCCAGGGACGCCAGGTGTTTCTTTTTCAGGATCAGTGCTTCACTCATGGTTTTTAACTGCTTGATGGCGGTTTACCATAGCCTGTCAGCCGGCTATGCTTTCCGCTGATGGGCAATCACCGTTATCTCAACAGCTGCGCCAGGGGCAAGGGCACTGCCGTCAATGGTTTCCCGGGCTGTCCGCAGCGGTGCACAGCCCCCTGAGATGCCGCAAAGAGTCGTGACAGGATGGACCGGAGACCTGGCACCGGAGAAAGCCCAGGGCATCTCCGGTCTGCCATATCAATCCAGTCCGGCTGTTTTCAATATCGCCAGAATCTTATCCTCTTCAGTTTCAGAGAGGGGTAACAGGGGGCTGCGGGCAAATCCCCCGCGATAGCCCAGCAAATTGCAGGCGTATTTCAGACCGGGAACCCCAAATTGCGCCGTCACGGCGGCATTTACCGGAAATATGCGCCGATATTCTGCCCTGGCGGCATCCAGATCCCCCTTGTCAAACGCCTTCTGCACTTTTGTACATTCGTTGGGGGCACAGTTGGCCACTGCAAAGATACCCCCCTGGATCCCGAGTCCCAGGGCGGGATACCAGGCGGAGGCAGTTCCCACCATCAGGTTGAAATCATCCGGAATCACGTCCAGGAAGCTCACGAGCTGGGCGACATTGCCCGTACTGTCCTTCATGCCGATGATGTTGGGGTGCTGGCTCAATTCACGAACGGCATTCACAGAAATATTGATATGGGTAAAGGCGGTCACATTGTAGATCAGGATCGGAATTCGGGTCTGGTCCGCTACCTCTCTAAAATACTGGATCTGTGCCCGTTCATTCATCAGGGAATAGTAGTAGGAGGGGGTGAGGATCAGGGCCGCGTCAACACCCAGGTCAGCGGCCTTGTTCGTCAGGGTGATCGTCTCGCGAACCGATTCCAGTCCTGTCCCGGCCAGGATGAGTCGATCCTTTTTGGCATGTTTCACGGTGAGTTCGACCAGCTTCAGTTTCTCCGCCTCGTTCAGGTAAACCGTTTCACTGTTGGAGCCGAGTACCAGGTAGCCAGCCAGCAGGTCTTCATTCCAGTGCTGCA
>JAHJRI010000263.1 GCA_018830885.1 bacterium
CCAACAGACCAAACAATGGCGCTATTCCCGCGATGGTTTCCAGAATAACCAGTCCCCTTTCAAGACGATGTTTTTCGATTCGGGCCAGATCACTAATTCTTTCTTCCAGCCTGCTACGGGATAGAGGCCGCAACGGAACAATTTCTGCCATGATGAATCCCACAACGGAAGCTCCGCCTGCTGAAGGTGCAGACCCCGAACTGTCCATTTTGGAGAACCAGTTTTTCCATGCCTGCAAACTCTCTTTCGAAACCAGCCGGTTGCCCCTCAATATGAAAAGCCGCTCAATGGTAATCAACACAACCAGAAACGAGCAAATTCCCAGGGGGATCATCATAATACCGCCCCTGATCAATATAGTTTCAATCTGTTCCCACATAAGTCTCTAAAATAGAAATGGAATTATAGAATAATGGTAGATCCTGCCATGAGAAAAAGGCTCGATAACGGGCAGAATTTTTTTTGTTGGCGTATCGACAAAGTGTATCCTAAATCGATCAAAAGTAAAAGCATACCTGGATAAAGCCGTCCTGGATGACAAATTATTAGATTGATTTCGTGTCAAAAGCCGAGTAGTATGAAGGTGTAAGAAAGGCTTTCACAACAGGGAAATCAATTGAATCAATCAGCACCCTGTTCTTTTCAAACTGGAAACGAATGACTGTGATGTTTAATCGGTAAGCTCAAGAAACGGAGGTACAGCTGAGATGATAAACATAAACAACATACTGGTCCCGACGGATTGTTCCGAAGTATCAAAGTGCGCCCTTAAATACGCCATTAAATTCGCCAAACAGTTTGATGCCAACCTGACACTGTTGATGGTTTCTGTATCAGAACCCCTCACGATTCTAAACGATTATGGTTATTTTTCACCTGAACTTCACCAGAAACTCGTCACCGAATCTGACAAACGCGCAAAATCGGAGTTGGAAACCTTCTGGAATCAATCAAAAGATGACGATATTGAAGCAAAACTGATTAATATCAAGGGTGACCCTTTTACCGAAATCGTCCGCTACGCCAGCGAAACCAGTGTGGATATCATCATCATGGGGACCCATGGCCGTACAGGACTCAAGCATGTCCTCATGGGAAGTGTCGCTGAAAAAGTGGTCCGCTACTCACCGCAGCCGGTATTAACCATCAAGGACAAGGATTATATCTTTGATATGGAGAAAACAGAATCCTGAAACGAACGCCAGGAAAACCGATTGTCACACACCGCGCCATCAGCGAATCCGATCGAGGTGTTTGAGCGCCGCTTCGGCAAAGGGTTTGGACCGGACCAGCAGACTCGCCTCGTTATTGTATTTTAATGCAGCGCTGGTCAGGTTGTGACTGCCGATAAATGTCCACTCCCTGTCAATAATCACTAGTTTTGAATGGGACCGGGTTGAAAGGGAATCCAGACGCACACGGATTCCTTGTTGTTCCAGGCGTTTTTTGGCAAATTGGTTGATTTTATTTAAATCTTTATCATAATCAGACCGCTCCAACAGGACCTCGACCCGAACCCCTCTTCTTCTGGCAGACGCCAGGGCATTGAACAACATCATCACACTGGCTTTTTGATTGCGGGACAGTTTGAAAAGATAGGCCCCGATACTGATATGGGATCTTGCCCGTTCAACCTGCTGCAGCAATCGCCTGGCATAGTCTCTGTTTTCAAGAAATTCGATTGACACCGGATGTGGCGTCGGTATCCTGTCTTCCTGGCTTACAACATCTGCTTTGTCCTGAGACCGGTTTCCGCTTTGAGCATAACCGCCACCGGGGGTTAACAGGATCAACAGCATACTGCACAGAAACACCCGGGTAAGAATTCCTGAGCATCCGGTGGTGATGCCACGGAGCACGATTGGCAAAAAAACGGTACTTTTCATCCTGATCCCGACCGTTCCATCAGGCAGGCCCCTGCATAAAACCCGGACCCCGGGCTTCTCCGGGCAAGCCATGGGTTATTTCCAGTGAATCATGGGCAGCCCGGCAACGGGAGACCGGAAATAAGGGATTCGGGTCCCCCTCAGACTGCCAATATAAACTGTTTTCAAGTCAGCACTGCCGAAGGTCACACTGGCAAACCAGGGGGCAATAGTTCCGCCACAGGCCAGCATCAGTTCCGGGGTTACCTCATCTGCTTCAAACGCTTTTTTCAGTGCCTGACTCGCAACCGGATTATCATCGTCCAGCAGAATTTTTAAATCCCCCCGGGGGGTGATCGCGAATATCTGATCGGTCATCACATGGGTTCCCCAGAGGTTTCCATAACTGTCAAAGGCGATGCCATCAATAAAAGCTCCGGTATCCCTTGGCCCATATATTTCTCTGTCCGACAGGGATCCATCGTCATGCACACGCAAGCGGCTGATATGCTTACCGCAGGTTTCAACCACATACAACCACTCCTCCTTTTCATCCAGCCGGATCTCATTGGTGAAGTGAAACCCTTCGGCAACAATACGAATAGTCCCTTTATCAACCAGCGCCACGAAACCGTCTACGATATTGGGGCTGATGGCCTTCATCCAGTTTTTGATTTTAGTTGAGATCGTCATCCAGATTCGATCCTTTGAATCCCGCAAGATAAAATTGACTTTCCCGATCGCCTCCCCGTCAATGGAATCAATCAGCACCCGTGTTTCACCGTCCCGGGTCATGACCTCCAGACAGTCCGTGCCAAAATTTGAGATCAGAATGTCCCCGTTGGCGGCAAAGGCCAATCCGTTTGGAAGTGTCCCTTCTGTAAATCGGGAAGCCAGATCGGTGGTTTGTTCAAATGACTTCTGATAGGACTGGGTGATGATTTTCTGATCACCGCCAGGGTGGATTCTGACCACCCCACCCCGGGCGTCCGCTGACCATAGCGTACCATCCGGTTCAGCCAGGATACATTCCGGGCGTTGCAAATCATTTCCAATATATTTCAGCGATGACTTATCCACTTCAAATCCATCTAAAGGGTTATCTCCCATGATATTCTCCAGTTTTATGCGAGTGTTGACCCAAACAGTGCATCATCGAATCTCTGGCCCTGCCTGTTTTCCTGTTTCAGGTCCACACTGGCGCGTGAATGGCTGCCAGTTTTTTCTTTCATCACGACCGCCATACTAGACAACCCCATACATTTCGTCAATTTCAGTTCTGTTACCCTGACATGAGAGGCCATTTTAAAAATAAGGGATATACAAAAATAAAAAATTAAGGTACTTTTTGAAAAATTTCCCAGGCCGGTAACCCGCTCAATGAGTAATTTTCTAAAATGATTGGATTTCCCGGAACAAGAAAGACGGGCTCCGCATACCAGATACAAACAGGCTAATAGAGCCGGGCTCAGGATCAACACCAACCCTCTATCGCAAACCGATTATTTGTTCTGCGAACGCATCTGGCAATGCTTTTTGAGGAAAAATGCAATTATCAAAAGAAATATTTATTAAACTGAAGCAATCTGTCTCTTTTTTCCAGTCATTGTCCGACGGAGAACTTCTGGCACTGCTTAAGCTTGCTGTCAGCGAAAGCTTTGCAGATGGAGAGGTCGTATTCAAGGAGAAGTCCCGGGGCGACACAATGTATATTATCCTTAGCGGGACGGTCCGAATCAGCAAATCGATCGGTTCAAAAAAAGAGGAGATCCTGGCAAAACTGACTTCCGGCGCCTGTTTTGGAGAAATGGGGGTCATTGACCAGTCACCCCGCTCCGCCAGTGCGACGATTGAAGGCGGACCGGCTGTTTTACTGGTGATTAAGGAGAGCCTGCTCTCAGAGAATAATATCCTGCTGGCGTATAAACTCTATAAGAATTTCTCTTTAATGCTGGCCCAGAGACTCAGGGAAACCAATGACAAGCTGCAAAACGCGGCTGCCGGAGACAGGGATGCCAGTGCTCAGCTGAAATCGCTCCTCAAGAAGAAGCTCGACCAGGGACAATCGTTGCAGGGTGCTAACCTGAAAGGGGCTGATCTGACTGAAGTCTTTATGAACAACGCCAATCTGGAACATGCAATTCTGATCGGCGCAAAATTCATCGAGACCAAATGCAAACAGACCAATTTCTCCCATGCAAAAATGACAGGGGTTGAACTTAAATCGATTACTTTTGAAAACGCCAATTTTGAAGGCGCCGATTTTACAGGCAGCAAATTCGAGAATGTTGAATTCAGCTCCTGTAATATGACCAAGGCAAATTTCACAGGGGCGGAGATGCCTGATGCAAAGGGACTGGATGATGATTCAGAAATTGAAGCCCCGTCGGACACTAAAAAAGCAAAAAATCCCTGACCATAAGCAGATAATCAACAGAGCCACCCCCTGGCCTGGTCAATCTTACCCCGTGTTGCTGAAAACCGTGACGAGAATAGCGACATTTATATTCTCAGGCCTTTTTTCAGTTTTAAATTTCCAAAGCGCTCCCAAGGTTTCCCCCGACTTCAGCGTCTGACTGTAAAAGAATTGTAAAATCACCTTTCTCCAGTCTTGAGTTTTCGTATTCAGGCCCTATGATGAGTGAACAATAAAGAAACCCGCTCCGGAGCTCAATATGGCAAACAGCGCACAAAATAGTGCTATCAGGAAATCAAAGGTTCTTACACCGGCTCAACAGTTTCTGGGCAGTTGGATCAAGCTGTTTAAAATCGGCTGGCTGAGTTTCTGGCTTTTTTTCGCCACCATCCTGGTCGCGGCACCAATATTGGCGACATCATTTCTGCCTTCCAGCGGGAATTTCGCATTCAACCTGGCTCGCGTCTGGGCCTGGATCATCCTGCATGTTTCAGGGGTGCGGTTGACTATAATCGGAACAGAAAAGCTGGATAAAAACCGCTCGTATATCATCATTTCGAATCACCAATCCCATTTTGATGGACCCGCCATCGCAGCCAGCCTGGGGCTCCAGTTTCGCTGGATCGCCAAAAAGGA
>JAHJRI010000264.1 GCA_018830885.1 bacterium
CCTCGACTTTAATAGTCAATTTGTTTGCAACAAACCACTAGATTGAAGATGACTGGTATGCCGGAATGTGAGGAAAGGTTTCCGAGGTTTTCAGCCAGCGAGAGACATTTAAAGCGCTGACGGTAATATCAGAGACGCTTCTAACTCATACTGGAAGCGGAAACCGAGTTATTTTCAACCAAAAAAATCGAATCGAAAAAAAAAGTCTCCAGCCGCAACGTAGTTGATAAGGTTAATTTAGTGGATTTAGTGGATTTAATTCTCGGTAGCCTCGAAAAACCTATTCCTTCCCAAACTCCAGTCCCCACCATTGCTCCTGATGGCCGTAATAACTAAAAACCGACAATCATCCACTCATAGACTTATTGCCCGCCTCGAACACAACGGACGTAGTAGCTGTCGCCCTTACCGGAGCCGTGCGACCAGCCGCGGCTGAAGTTCACTGCAACCGCGTAGCTTGTAGTGTTCGTGCTGCTAGTGGACGACCAGTAGTCCAAGGAAAAGGCATTCGCGAAATAGGTTATGTTGATGGCGGGACTGTGCCTGGTATAATCGACAATGGATTGCAGCTCCTTGAAGTTGGGCAGCCGCCAGTCGCTCTGACCGCCCAGGGTCAAACCCTCGCAGTAGGTCAGGGCTGATTCCCAGGTCTTGCGGTCACTCTCCCCCTGCTGCCAGACGAGGATTGTGTCGTAGTCGGTGACGGTCCCATCGCCGTTGTCGGTAAAATCGGCTGCCAGGGCCCCTCCAACGACCAGCGACCAGCCTGTCACAAGTAAAAGAACCAACAAACATCTCGACTGTTTCATAATTGCCTCATTGAATTGTATCTGGACCCATCAACATGCCTGTAATGATTTGACCGGTTTCCGTCAACCGCCCTCGTATAAGTCTCTCAATAAAGAATACATCTTCCTTTCGGTCGACCGCTATAGCCATTACCAGCTTCAGCTCCGTATGATTCGACATCGAACGTGAATCATCGTCCATCATCTGCACGAAAGCCCCTGGCTGCATCAGCAGAAGACAGCCCGATACTGCGGCTTTCATTTTCCAGTAACGATCCACCAGTTTGTCCGAAATAATCGTCTCTCCTCAAACTCTATTCAATCAAAAAACTGAAAAAACCAATTACCAATTCACTGTCCGCCTCGAACGCAACGGACATAGTTGTAGCTTGTCTTATAGTCGTAGGTCATGCCGTTGACTCCTTGGAAGTCCACATGCCACGCATAGCTTGTATTGTAAGCATAGGTAGTGGACGACCAGTAGTACGAGGAATTTGTGCCGGTGAAATAGGTCGTATTGATGGCAGGGTTGTATGTTCCCAGGTGCAGGATACCGACCAGCTCGCTGACGGTGGGTAGCCGCCAATCACTTTGTCCACCCAGGGTCAGGTTTTCGCAGAAGGCTCCTGCTGATAAATGGGTATGAGTAGTATTGTCGTCGGTCTTCTGCCAGACTAGCCCGGTGACGTTATCGGTCACCGTGCCGTTACCGTTGTCTGTATATGATGGGGGTTTGATTGTATAATCCGAATCCTCTCCAAAGATGGCTGTGTAGGAACTGGTCTGGCCGGTGTCGGGCAGTCTTCCGTCCTTAATTTCAAGCGATACAGTTCCAGTGGAGGAATCTTCTATGCCATCATTGGCTTTATAAGTAAAGGTGTCCGTCCCCGAATAACCCGTGGTGGGGGTGTAAATGGCTATCGAACCACTGATTGAGACTGATCCGTGGGAAGGACCTGCAACGATTGAATATGTAACATTGGTCGCATCTTCTTTGTTGGTGGACAGATCGAAAGACCGGCTTGAATTCCTTAGTATTCGCACCGATTTCGCATCCGCGGAAAAAGAGATGGTACCAAAGGTCCAAGTGAATGCATTTTTCAATGCAACACCACTGTAATCTTTTATTGTGGAAGTCAACGATATTGAATACGACTTACTATGATAAAAGTTACCGTTCGGAGAGAAAGAGCAGATTTTGTCAGAACAGTTGTAAACCCCAGCTACATCAGAACTCCCATCGTTAACAATAAAAGATGCGGCTGTAAGGCTTCTCTCATCTATTTTTTCAGAAAAGGTAACTCTAATTGCACTTAGTGTTCTTGGGTTTACGTCTGCAGAACTATCTGCTGGAGTGGTTGACACAACGGTAGGCGGCGTCGTATCTACATAGTCCGCCAGGCTCTGGCTGGTGGTTTCATCCACCTCCTTGCAGCCTGCCGCGGCTAGGATAACGAAAATGAGGAGTGTAAAAGCAATGGTATGGGTTTTCCGGGTCATTGGTTTTCTGGTTCTGTGGTTACTGTAATCTTGTGAGATCTGGGGTTTTAGCTCTCTGCTCGGGCTTTTTCCGTCGGAATGCGATTTCTCTTTCACCATTTTACCTGCCAGGCAAAACCGACTCGGCCATCGGCTTGAATGTAGGGTTGCCAAGCGAACCGGCTCCCCGCATCGTGGTTTCGCTCGCGTAAAGATGCTGTGCGCGGTTTAGCGGGTTCATCCAGCCAGATCCAGGTTGCCAGACCCGCCAGAACAGCCGATCCCAGAATCCCTACCTGGACATTACCATTGTGTTGCTTGATCTCATCACCCTTAGATGATGCCTCACTGCTGTACGCACTGGCCTCTGCGTAGGAGGCCGCCGCCATCATCTTCGACACAGCAGCGTCCTGGTCGCTCTTGGCGCTCAGTGCTGCCGAATGTTCCTGCATGGCCCAGTAAGCCGCTAGCAAAGCACCGCCGGCAGAGGCCATCCATTTGGCCTTCCACCTGTTATACTGGAACAGGATCTCCCTTTCGGAAAGCCTCTCTCCCATCAGAACCTTGGCTGTGGCTGTCTGGCGGTCGATAACCGTCACTATCTGGTATCCGATCTTGTAGTCGGTCTGGACCCGGATATTGCGCTCTCCCGCCGGCACGACGAGGGCTACCGGCACCTTGCCCTTGTATTCATCGTCTACGTAAACTTCCGCATCTTCCATGTAGGGTTCACAGCTGACGATCAGGGTGCCCTCCAGCTTTCTGAGGGTTTCCCGGATTTCCACCTTCTTCCCTCGAGCGACTCCAGCCTTGAAATCCAAAGATTCGTACCCTTCCTTCGTCAGCCTGACATTGTAGTTGCCCGGGATGATTTTATGGTCCAGGGGGCTTTCTGCTCGCTTCACCACCTCGCCCTCCTGGTCGGTAATTACAATTGAAACATTATCCGGTTCGGTCCTGATCTCCAGTTCCCCGAAGTTGGGCAGCAGCCTGAAGTGCTGGGAAACGGTCTGGTCGGCGTCTTTCACCTCAATGGTCTGGTTTTCGATGGGAAAATGCAGGGGGAGCCTCAGGCTGAGCAGGTATTTGTTAGAGAGGATGTGATCATCCCGGTACGGGGTTTTCCCCACCCGGTTGCCGGCCAGGAAGACTTCGGCCCCTTCCGGATCGCTGGTGATATTGAGCTTGCCGTATTTGGACACCAGCATGATGGGCTGCTCAATTTTGTTGGTGCCGGCCTCCACCATGAATTCGACCTGTTTGTCATAGTAACCATCCAGCTTCAGCGTAATTCTGAGAGTGGTGCCCGGCTTCAGCGACATATTCTGGTAAGGGGTTTTTCCGGCCAGGGTGTCATTGATATAAACATCCGCACCCGAGGGTTCGCTTTTAAAAACCAGCAGGGCAATCGATGCCCGGCTGTCTCCGGTAACCTGTGGGGTCAGACGTTCTACACCGCCTCTGATTCCGTCTGCGGACGGCCCGGCCGTTTTGGCAAAAATATCCCCACTGAGCGAAAAACCGGCGTCCACTTCACTGTCCTGCTCCACCATCTTGGACACCAGCGGCCCGACCTGATCCAGCAATCTACCGACATCACATTGAT
Source organism: bacterium (assembly GCA_018830885.1). Taxonomy (GTDB): domain Bacteria; phylum SAR324; class SAR324; order XYD2-FULL-50-16; family XYD2-FULL-50-16; genus JAHJRI01. The sequence goes on from JAHJRI010000264.1 coordinate 3,874, forward strand.
TACAGGATACCGTCGAGGTAAATTTCACGTCCAGCTTCGCCAGTTCCAGGGTCAGTTGTGTCAGATCTCTCTGCCGGATAATCATGAAAACGAACACATGGCTGATCGCCAGACTGTCCTGCATGTACTGGATGCAACTGTCCTCAGTGCACTCCTCCATGCTCTCGACCTCTTCCCTGAATTTTTCCCAGGCCTCGTTGTAGGCCCGTTCGGTAATCAGGGAATAATATCGTCCCAGGGACTCCCGCAGCGGCGCCATGATCATCTTAACCTCGGTATCCGAGACCCCCACGACCACCGGATTTGGGTTCAGGGCAGCGTTCGGTTTTTCTGCGGCCGTGGCCGTAGCTCCGCAGATTGCCAAGACAAAAAAAACCGGAAAAAACCGCCGGGCCAGAATTCGTATTAGCATAATAATTTTCAGGTTCTGGTTGTGATATTGCTTCACCTGTGGGGAGGAATCCATGCCGAACTCAAGTCGTTCCGGTGAACATCCGGAACCAACACCCATGCCTTTCCAGGCATAATGAAACATGAAAATGAGGGGACACGAATCATCATGTCCCTTTTTTTTTTTTGGTTAAAATCCCTTGAAAAAGTCGTCCTGCTTCATTCGCTTGTTCACCGACTCGATGCCTTTTAGGATCTGTTGTGCTGATTTACTGCCGGACTGCGCGGCATCGCGTATATTTTCCGTCAACAGTTCGAACTTCTGTTCTACCTCCGCCCGGGGAATCCGCATCCGGACATAAACTGTCCAAAGCGGGAGCTCGCGCTCATTTTCTGATTCGGAAACATAAAAGCTGTCATGCTGCTTGAGTCCGCTGACCGTCTTCCGGGCAAACGTGGTGCTCAGGCTCTTCAAGCTTGCGACGGACTGCGCCCCATCCTCAGTGCTTCCGCTGGTAGTTAGGGCCTCCGAAGCCCTCGTGGTAATCGTTTCTTCCAGATAACTCACGTACAGGGTCTTGGCATTCATGCGCGCCGAATCAAAAGCCAGCCGGCTGGGACGGGCCCGGTTGGCTTCCGGAACAGCGTTTCGGCCGACGAAATAGATGAATTGATTGCTCTGGTCATCACAGTCAGGACCACCATCAATCCAGCAGGGCTGATCGTCGAGCTCCATGTCTTTGCTGGTGACAACATCTGAAGAAGAGCAGGCCCCCAGCATCACCAGACCTACGACCAGGGCAATTAGATTCAAGATTGAGCGGTTCATAACGGTCTCCTAGTGTTAAGTTTCAATTCGGTACACGATTTAGCCTCTGGTTTTCCAATTCACCTGAAGCCCAATCCGCATCGGAAAAAACGTCAATATTATCGAGATATACAGATTTAGATCTTGTATATGACATACTCGCTGAACATGGTGCTGTCAATAACTGAAGAGTGGACTTTCTGGCGTGGAGTATTGGCGGGAGCGTAAATCGGCAGATCAGGACCTACAATCCTGCTCCGCATTATCATACCACTCGATCCAACACGGATGACTTGACCGAACATCCAGCACAGGTTCTCATGAATCACCTTCCAGGATACAAGTGTCAATGAAAAAGTCGGGGGTAATACGAGGTGGGGGCTGAATATTCTGGAATTACATCACTGTAACAGATATTCCGAGCTACAAAGCTAGGTTGAAAGGCGGTCAAGACGGTTACTCAAATCCTATTGGACTACTAATGATTTCTTAATATCCATTTGTTGATAGCTTTCTAAATGAAGAGTAGCAAGTTCATCAATTCGCAAAGGTAGCCATTTTGAGACTAAATGATTTATTTTTTCTTTGCTTTCTTTTCCTTCATTCATAAGGGTTTCCTCAAAAACTAACTGCAGCTCTTTAATAGGCTTCTTGCATGAGTTAACTAGTTCCATTCGTTTGACGTCTAAAGAATGAATACGATTAGAAATTCTAGGAGTATTAATTGTGAAACATTGATCAAGATTATCGATTGTCTGGTGTTGTAGTTTTGAAAACTGATCTTGATTTGATTGGTGTTGTTTTCGATATCTCCTGCTCTTTAGAACAACTCTGAGTGCATAATTGTTCTCCAATTGTTGAGATTCTTGCTCAAAATATCGTTTTTGGCCAACACTTGTCAGGGTTTCCATTGCAATATTTTTGAGATCAAGAAACTCTGTTTTACAACCGGAAACAACCGCTCTTGCGATTGTTTCTGCTCCACTCAGTTCATCATCATATTCCTCAGATTTTTTCCTAAGACATGAATAAAGTCTATTCTGAGCTTCTTCTTTAAGTTCCTCATTTCGATGCATATTAATCATCCATCTCATATATTCGGCGATTTCCTGTAATCCATTGGACGCGGCGTAATCAAATGCAGTGTAACCGTCTTTCTCTTTAATTGTACTATCAGCCCCAGCCTCTATAAGGATCTTTACAATTTCCAGATTCCCATTGTAAACTGCATAATGCAACGGTGTAAAACCCTCGCTGTTCTGAGTATTTAGGTCTGGCTTATGTTTGATTAGAAGTTGAACCATCTTGCTTTGATTGTTATAAGCAGCCAAATTTATTGGAGCGTAGCCGGTGTTGTCAGTAATATTTGGATTTGCTCCTTTCTCAAGCAAGTACACTACGATTTCATAATGATCATAATTGACTGCTTCATACAGTGCTGTACTTTTTAACCTACCTCCCTGATAGTTGGTTTTTACTCCTAGTTCGATATATTTTTTAACCAATGATAGATCTCCATTTTGCGCTGCTTCATGAAATTTGTCTTCATTGGTGAACGTACCTTTTGCTTTTGACACCGTCCTATTTACAAATGAACAACCTGCAAGACAGCAAGAGATTATAAGCACCAGTAGATTTATTTTCATGTTCAACATCGGGATGATGGTTTGCAGCAAAGGGATTGGCGCACACACTGCGAGTAAAAAACAAAAGCGGAATGGCTGCCAAGCAGAATCGCATCTGAAACCGTAAGGATTTTTCCTGAACGGATCGTTTTTTCAAGATATGATGCTTTGGTTGTCGAAAGGAACGTAGCAGGTCCTGGATACAGATTCAAGTGTTTAAACGCACCGGTTGTGGTTAGCGGAGTGGGTTAGAATTGGAATTCAATTCAAGGTCAACCTGATACCATTCGGTACTAATGAATACCCCATGTTTTTAATATTAAGTTACTGATTGTAAATATTTATGGGGAGTAGGTACGTAGGACTCGAACCTGAAGACAGCCAACAGTGACACGTACTTTAGCAACAGCAAACTGTGGAGATTAAAACGGTTGAACGTGGATAGAAGTATGGCTGGCTGACAGCCTTGCTGCCCTTTGCAGAGGACCCGAAACAGGCCGTATTACGGGTTTAAACGCCATCCCGCAATTGGTTGATATTCTCAATCGGTTCCCACAATAGACGAGAGGAGCGCCCCCGAAGGGGCGCCGACCAAAGGCTATAGACGTTGACCACAGATATCGCAAAAGAAAACCTTATCATCGTCTTCTTCAACGGTTTTCCGTGGTATCACGTTTTCCTGAGTCAAAGAATCCCAGTCTTCTTTGGTCATACACTCGCAGCACTTAAACTGATAATCTTCGGTATAAATACCGACGATGTCTTCAGTATTAATAATTGACATAGCTTCTCCTTATCAAAGCTGGTTATGGCGTTCGGCTGAATGCCTACCCGCCACCATGCCATGCCTCGCCGTGAGTTGCTGAATATGGTAACGCTGATTTTCTTCAGAGTCAAGCCTTATTTTGAACAACCACTAACAAGGCAAGACCGACCCTCGAAAAAACCTTTCCTGACCGAATCGCGGCTCGGATCTGGATTCGCACTAACCAGCTATCGAGAGCGGAATCTGACGGACGGGTGGAAGGCGGAGCTGGCGCTCGGGGTTAAGGATGATTTGCCTGCGATTGGCCGGGCGAAATTGTCAGAGACAGGGAAGGGAGGCGGAAAAAAGCAGGCAAAGGAAGACCAAAAGACGATAGGCCAAAAATAAAGCGCCAGACTCAGTAAATACTTCCGGATTGTTGCGGAGGTTTGGATTGTTGGCTTGCCGCTGTTCATGCGGAAACATAGCCGTCCACCCCGAGTATACCTTGCTGTCTGGGGTGGCCAGATCTTGTGGCTGCCTGAAGATCGAGCAGGCCAGAAGACGTATTGGTGCTGCACAGCAAGAGATACGCCGGATTGAGAAGTCCCTGTGGTTGATTGATGAGGTCCAGCTCCATATCATCCTGGGTGGTAAGGTGATGGATTGGGAGAGGGAGGACTTTTAGACAAATGATAGCTATCTACTTTATTTGTATTTTTTCATCTATTTAGTCTTTTTACCGATGGCTTGACCAATAGTCAAATAAGACTACAAAGAGAACGTTTAAATATACAAAAGGGAATAGAGGGTTGGATCGGGGATCTTCTGAAATAACGGATCGCTGTGAGGGGTTTTGTGGGTGTTTTTCTTTGAAACGAAGGCTTGGTATTGATTTTTTAAAAGATTGCTCTCAGATAGTTCTATCTCTTGTCAAATAGTTCATTTGGGACTTTACAGGGTTGGTTTTTAACTTGGAATGATCGTTCCAGGTGGTGGGTTTAAACTTTCGTCAGAGTGTGACAGAAGTGCCAAAATTCAGGTCTCGAACATACTTACAGGTCAAAGTGTAAAAATGCATATTGCCCCTATGCCTCCAACTCCGATGGCTTTTCCCGCTGCGTCTCGGGAATCGGTTTTGCCCTCCGGCAAATATGCCGGAAAGTGTATAGCAGTTCTTTTTTCCTCATGATCGATCCAGGTGAATGATTTAGACTTTCGTCGATGGGCTCGCAAGCCGTCTGGCTCAACCCTTCTCGATAGAATCATTGAAAAGTCGGCTGACTGGTCTAGCAGAGAAGAGTATAAGCTTTCCTTATTAGTTCATCGCTCATTACGGCCTCACGCCGTTAGATTCATATTTAATGATATAGTAATTGTCACCACTGGCTGGATATTTATCTATATTGCCATTTGTTTCACCTGTAATAAATATATTGCCAGAAGAATCTAAATCGATACCGTTAGCAAAATCATATCCGGTACCCCCAGTTTGCTTTGTCCAAAGCTTTGTTCCATCTGTATTGTATTTGATCAAAATAATATCAGAGCCACCCAAGTTGGTATTTCCATCTAGGCTTACACTGGGCCTTGCGCTGCTTGTCACATAGATATTGTCTGATGAATCAATTACAATACCTTTCCCACCATAGGTACCCTGACCACTTGTGCCACTAGTAAGTTTTGTCCACTGTTTTGTTCCACTTGAATTGAATTTTGAAACAAAAATCGCTTGATACCCAGGAGTACTATTCGTGTTTCCATCCAGATTACCAGATGTAGCCCCTGTAATATAGACGTTATTGTTTGAATCCGTGTCAACAGCGTAAGCTAAATCGTTCTCACCGGTTGTCCCTATTACTGCAGACCATTGTTTTGTGCCAGAAGTGTTATACTTTACAAGAGTCGCATCTTGCTTATCTGTGTGAGTAGATCCATCAAACGTGTTATGTCCATCAAATGTGTCAGCATACTGTGTCGAACCAACCGTGTAAATATTTCCAGAAGCATCTAGGGCTATTCCATATGCTGTTGACCGTCCATCAGAAACAGATCCTCCAAATTCCCCTATCGCAGCAGTCCATTGTTCGGTTCCACTTGAGTTATATTTTGCCAGTAGTTGTTGATTAGTAGATGATCTACCCACTGTGAAAATATTGTCAGATGAATCTGTTTCAATTGCCTGCCTATATTCTGGATTTAGAGTAACATTCCATAAAACGGTTCCAGAGCTATTATACTTTACAATGGTACCACCTCCATTTCCATTATTAGATGCTGAAGAGGTACTCCCTAACGCAATTATGTTGCCTGATGAATCATGTTTTACAGATATGAAATTCCCCACTGTCGATAGCCTCTTGCTCCAAAGACTAGTCCCATCCAAAGAATACAAATTAACATAACCTTCTCCACTTGGAGCAGTGCATGAATCCAGATTGATCAAATTTGGGGTATAAATACCAACTATTGCGATTATTGATGAACTAATAGATATAGCGCATCCAGCATCCTTTCCTGAAAAGTTACTTTTAATACTCCAATAACGCTGTTCATTAATAACTGAAATGGAACTTGATGGGAGAGAAGCATAAACTGAATCAGCCGAATTTGATGCATTCAAAGATACAGTAAAAGTTTGATCACCGTCTTCTTCATTATCATCCACGCCAGTGACAGTTACCATTTGGCTCGTATTCCAATTTGACGGCGCAAAAGAAAGACTTGATGGGTTGACGGTTCCCTCCGTTGCATCAGAGCTTGCAATTGAAATCAAAACACCCGATTCTGGCGGGGACTTCAATTTCACTGTGAATGTGGCTGCCTGTCCATTTTCATCAGTATTTCCGCTAATACCAGTTATAGAAAAACCAGGGACTAGATTTTTTGCGTAGTTTTCAAAATCTGGGATAGTCACTGTAAGACCCAAATTTGAATATCGGGAAATCAAGTTTGACCTAACTTGAGCAAGATCCAGACTATCTGCATTTGTTTTTATCTCAGTCTTGTAACTTTCATTATCAAGCGTTCCATCCGCCTTGATATCAAGATTTATTTTTGATATCAGCTCAGATAATTCCGCAACCGAGTTATTGCCTTGCAGTATTGCAGAAACTGCCAGCAAAATTGCATTGCTATCGCCTGTCTTACTAATATCCATTCCATCGAATGATGATGTATTACTGGCGGAAATATTGAATATGGACAGAATCTCTTTCTCGGCCTGCGTTTTTGCGTCGGAAAAACTTTTCCCTCCTTCTGTCATAAGATAAATAATCCTGTCTTTTTCCAGTGTTGTCAGGACATTTACATTAACAGATTCCTTACTTGATAAGTCTGCAATAGCCCTTAGAGTGTAATTTGCTGATGATAGAACACCAGCAACTTCATCAAAATAGAATCCAGCAGCAATGATTTCGACATATTTCCCCTTGATCTTTTTCCCCATTGAAAAAGTGCCAAAATCATCGGTAATTGTTGTTTGATATGATGTGCCAGTTGATGCAAGTGTATTTGAGAGCGATTGTATGGTGATTGACGATCCAGAAACAAAAGGGCCTTTTTGGACATACCCATTCACACTATATTCTTCTTCAGCTGTTGTTGTAATCGAGGCACTGTCAGAACTATCATCTTGGCAGCCTGAAATGCTGATCAGTATACATGCGAGAAACAGCACTAGAGCAATGTTTAGTTTTGTTTTCATGAGACTCCGATTGTCAAAATACTCCCGATCACCTGTGAAATATCTTTATCAATAATAATAATGAATTACTAAACCTATATTCCAATTTTCCATTTTTAGCAATATTTGACGATAAGAATTTGCTTTAAGATATTTTTCTACCTGTTTGAAGAGAGACAACAAAACTTAGGACGTTTCAGCGTATTGAGGGACGAAAAAACAGTGGGAATGGAACAAGAAAGAGGGACAGTTGGCTTCAGTGGCGCAAGATGGGAAAATATAATGCGCCCACTTTAATCATTAAACGACTTTATCAAGCGCATCGATATCGCTTGTCGCCAGTTCTGGTCGGAACCGATAGTACGAAGCCATCGTCACGATAGTCGAGGTATGTCCCAATTCCTTGGAAATTTCATGCACTGGATGCCCAGCATCAATCCGATGTGTCGCGTATGCACTCCTCATGGAATGTGGAGTCAACCCTCCCAGGCCTGCCCTCTCCAGTGCCGGTTTCCACACCCTGGCCAAAAAATTGTTGTACTGGATCGGCTGACCGTTCGTACCGGTAAACACCCATTCCGGCAACACACGCAGACCCTGCTCCAGCTTCTGCTGTTTGGCCTTTACCAACTCGGCCCGCAGGGCATCCATCACCTGTGAGGACATCCGTATTTGCCGCCTGCTGGCCTTGCTCTTCGGACTGGTCACCACACCCCTGGTCACCGTCCTGTTGACCGATATCAGCCGTTTTTCCCAGTCGATGTCGTCCCATTTCAACCCAATCAGTTCACCGATCCGCATACCTGATCTGAACCCGGTTACAACCAGGGGGTGGTATTGCGGATAATGCTCCCGGATCACAGACTCAAACCGTGTCCGTTGCTCCAGGGTAAATGTTACCTGGCGGTTGTCTGAGGGTGTGTCATCCTGGATCCGGTCAACGGCATCACATGGGTTGGTGCTGATGTGTCGACCGATCTGGATTGCGGTTTTCAACACTTTGGCCAACATATTCTTCAGGTTCCGGACAGTTGCCGGGGATAAACCCTGGTCGAGCTGGTCCGAGATGAAAGCACTCACCTGGGGCGTTTTGATCTGATCCAGCGGTAGCCTGCCAAAGGCCGGGTTGAGATGATGGGATATTGCTGATCTGTAATTGACCAAGGTGGATGCCTTCAAGTTTTTCTCAGCATATGTCTCTAACCAATGCTCAGCATACTGAGCGAAGTTCGGCATTACCTTTTCCGGTTCAAAACTGTATTGACCCAGTGCCAACTGTGCCTGGATCTGCTCGGATACCTTGTTGGCTGCCGCTCTTCGTCCCACACGGATGGATTTCCTCCGGCCTTTGTGGCAGATAAACACCCAGTACGCTGTGTCATTGCCCTTGCGTTTGACTTTTACGCCCATAATTTCCCCCTATGGTTTTGTGGTGCGGACGGCATCCTAGAATTGAATCCTCGGGCCGTCTCGCAACGAATTTTATGCCCTGGTTAGTGACAACCCTCTTCAGCCAGCATTTCGTTAAGATCCTCGTCGCTCATATCCCCGCCGGTAAGTGTTTCTTCGACAGCAGTCAGTTCTGCAAGGATGTCATTCATGGTGTTCACAAACCCACTGGCCAGGTCCGCTTCTGATTGTCTGTTCAGTAATAAACTGGTAGCCTCAGTCAGGAAAGCCAAGCGGTGCTTGATTTCTCCAATTTTATCGAACAGTTCGTTTGGTGCGTATTAAATCGTTTTCATGCTATTCTCCATTATGTCTGCCAGGGTAGCAGTTGGCATTTGATTGAAGGTCAAAACCCTGGACGATCTGACGACCGCTTGAATCTGCTTTGAGTAAAAAAAGGCTCTGTCGAGGAAAATCAGGTGTCTATATAGGTGTCTATCAGCGGATATTTTTAGGTATTTATGGGTATCAATAGGTATCAAATGAAAAACACAATACAACCTTAACATGTTGATATTATATTTTATCATATCAATCCGTATCAGCGGGTATCAACCTTAAAAACATTGTTTGTGGATTCCTAATCCTCAGCTCCAACACATTCAACAAACCGAAATCAAAATAAACTGTTTCCTGTAAAGCGCCCATTCACAATGCTTC
>JAHJRI010000265.1 GCA_018830885.1 bacterium
CAGGATCTTTTCCGATCCACTTTCGAACCCGAGGCTGACATCCGTACAACCGGCCCGGGCCATTTTTTCAACCAGCACCTCGTCCACGTGCCAGGGATAGAGGATGCACTGCCAGGAGATATCGAGACCGGCGGCGGTGATGCCATCGCAGATCGCTGCGGCATGTTTCCGGGGAAGATTGAAGGTGTTATCGACAAAAAAGAAGTGCTTGAAGCCGGCCGCCACATAGCGGGACAGCGCCGCGACGATTCCGGCAACGGGATAGTGACGGGGCGTCACCCCCTCAATGGCAGAGGTCGAGCAGTAGTTGCAGTTCATGGGGCACCCCCGTCCGGTTTGAAAAGGGATCATGGTCTTTTGTTCCCCGGCTGCCTGCGGCAGCTGGAGATGCCGGTTTGGCAGTGGCAGTGGAAACGCCACCGGATCGTCCAGCGTCCCAATGGCCTGACCTTGGTCGCTCTCCGGGAGATAAAGCCCCGGGATCCCCTTCAGGTCGGCCTTTTGCTCGAGCCTGGCCAGCAGTTCGACAAACGCCGCCTCCCCTTCTCCCTGGATACCCATGTCTGCTTCCAGGTAAGCCAGGGCGCTGCGGGGGAAAATACTGTAGCCGGCACCGCCCAGGATCAAGGGGGCATCCGAAAGGGATCGGCAGACGGAGACGACCGTCTTGACAGCCCCCAACAAAAACTGCGTGTTTTCCATTTTCTGATCGTCCACATTCCGGAGGGAAAGCCCGATGGCATCGGGACGGAAATCAGCCAGCATCGCTTTCAGGTCGGATGGGGCATGGGCGGCAGTCAGGCTGATCTGTCTCACCATGTGCCCGGCGTTTTCCGTCGCGGCTGCAATACACGCCATACCCAGCGGCAGGACAGGGATATGGATGTTCTCAGTCACCACATAGATCAATAGAACCCTCATCAGCTTTCCCCCTTTGAAAACAGATCTGTTACCATTATAGCCCGAATCGTCTACTCCATTTGCATGCCACCGCTGACCGGGGTGTAGGTTCCGGAAACGAACCCGCAGTGATCACTTGCCAGCATCAGGATGGCCCCTGCTATATCTTCCGGCTGGGCCAGTCGGCGTAATGGCGTATGGGAGGCAATCATCTGCTTCATCTCCTCCGGTTGAAAGGCTGTGGCATCGGTCACGGTGAGTCCCGGTGCGATGACATTAACGCGAATACCATGGGGGCCGAGCTCCATGGCCAGAGATTTGGCAAAGGCATCCAGTCCGGATTTGGCGGTGCTGTGTGCGATAAACCCAGGCCCCGGCTGACGGGAAAGACCGCTCGACACGGCGATAATAGCACCGCCTTTGCGCTCGATCATACCGGGCACAACCGCCTGGCAGCTGAAAAAAGAGGCCTTCAGCTCCCGCATCAGTTTCTGCTCGAAATCCGCCCATTTGAATTCCACGAAGGGCACGACAGGAAAGGTAATACTGGCATTCAAGACCAGGATGTCAATATCACCCAGTGCATGGGTCGCTTTTGTGACCATCTGCCCAACCTGGTCCGGATCCGCTGCGTCAGCCTGGATAGCGATTGCCTTGCCGCCGGACTTCCGGATATCCGCGACAACCCCATCCGCTGCATCTGAGTTGGTTACATAGTTTACCACCACGGCAGCACCGTTTGCGGCAAACAGCCTGGCTGTTGCGGCACCGATTCCCCGGCTGGATCCAGTGATCAGCGCAACTTTGTTGGATAATAGAGGCATGGTTTCTCCCTGGTTAAAGGTGTCTCAGAAAAAAGTTCGGTTTTGTTCTGTCACCTGTATAGCATAAACGAAGGATGCATGGGAAGCCTGGTTCGTCGGACGGAAATCCGGTCGCGACCTCATTAACTCAGAAAAAGTCAGCAATGTCCGGTTAGGTTTTTGCACTTCAGGACCAGTCAATCACGGTTTTCAGTGGAGTCAAGGGGATAGCGATTTAAAACCCTGGAAAACAGGACGTTTTCCCGGAGCACCAGGGATGGTTTCAGTTCGGTGCTGCG
>JAHJRI010000266.1 GCA_018830885.1 bacterium
GCAGTCATTCTGCTGGTGGACAGCCCGGGTGGGGAGGTTACTGCCACGGATATTATCTATCATGAGATAAAATCATTCAAAGAACGACGCAATATTCCCGTGATCGCAGATATCAGTTCAGTGGGGGCGTCCGGGGCGTATTACATCGCCATGGCATCCGACAGGATCGTTGCCCGACCGACATCCATTGTCGGGAGTATCGGGGTTATCATCTCCTCCGTCAACCTGACCCCGCTCATGGAGAAAATCGGTGTTGAAAGCGTGACTTACAAATCGGGAGCGCACAAGGATATGGGATCTCCCTTGAAACCGCCCTCAAAGGATGATGATGAACTGTTCAATTCCATCATCAGGCAGCTGCACAGCCAGTTCGTGACCATTGTCACCCAGAACCGCAAGCTTGATCCGGCCCGGATCGATCAGATCACCGACGGCCGGGTGTTTTCAGCCCAGCAGGCCCTGGAAAACCACCTGATCGATAAAATCGGCTACTTTAAGGATACGGTCGCATTGGCCAAAAGAGTAGCGAACATCAAATCGGAAAGTGTCATTATTTATCACAGGGAGGGTGAGTTTATCGAAAATGTGTATCACGTATCGGATACCAGCGTCATGTTTCAGATGATGGGACTGAATCTGGAGCGTCTTTTCACAAACGATACGCCAAAATTCCTGTACCTCTGGCGGCCATGATGTTGAATCGATAACCGGGACTGTTCAGCTGACCCCTCGGGCGATCCGGTCACAAGGGAACCCGTCACACCGGAATTCAGCGAACAGTCATGATCCATCTGTCGTTGAACCCCTTCTCGATATTCTTCGCTGCGAGTCTGGCGAATTCAGCCATGCACGTCTTCCGAGGGCCGTCGCTGACGTACCTCCACCAGGATGCCATACCGGCTAAACTCACGCTAAACAGCTTGAACTTATTGAGTGATCAGCCTAAGCTGATGGCTGTCAGTCTGCAATTCCTGGCAAACGCTGGCGTGTGATGAACCTGCCGGTAGCATTGGTCGCAGACATTCAGCGGGTTCGTCCCGAATCGATGGATCCATGCAGAAAGAAAGTGCGGAACCTCAGTTGATTTGAATTGGACACAAAAAGAGAATGAGTGATTTACATCTGCCGCTTGAAGACCCTAACCTGCGGAACGACACAATTCCCCCGCCAGAGGACAAGCAAAAACCAGCCCGGAAAACCGGGATCCGTATTGCTGCGTTCAGCTCCCTGAAAAACCGTAATTTCAGGCGGTTCTGGTTCGGCATGATCTTTTTCTACAACGCCATGCAGATGGGCATGGTGGCCAGGGGATGGCTGGTATACACGCTGACCGATTCGGCCATGGCCCTGGGACTGGTCAGTGCCGGCTGGGGTCTGCCCATGGTCCTGTTTGCCCTCCATGGCGGGGTAATCGCCGACCGGTTTCGGAAACGGAATCTGATGCTCATCACCCAGGCCGGCCTTTTCTTCGTTTCACTGGTGCTCGCCACCCTGATCCAGATCCAGCAGATCGCTCTCTGGCACCTGGTTGCGGGCTCCGTCCTTTCCGGTTTTTCACTGGCCCTGGGCCTGCCGACCCGCCAGGCCTTTGTCATGGAACTGGTCGGCAAGACAGACCTGCTCAATGCAGTGGCCCTGAACGCCATGGCCATGAATATCTGCCGGATTGTATCCCCAGCCCTGGCCGGAATTCTGATAAAATTCATCGGTATCCCGGGTGTCTACTGGTTGATCGTGACCTCCTATGTCTTGAACATCTTTATTATTACATTGATACCCGCCGGTGATCGAATTGAAACGAAAAAGGACATTTCCATCTCGGACGACCTCAAGGAAGGGCTGCGCTATGTCCGTAAAAGTCCCGTCATCATGACCCTCTTGCTCCTGGCATTCATCCCGATCCTGGTGGCCATGCCCTACCAGATGCTGATGCCGGTGTTTGCCAAAACCGTTTTTCAGGCAGGGGAAACCGGTCTGGGGCTGCTCATGTCCGGGGTTGGCATCGGGGCACTGACCGGGTCCCTGACCCTGAGCATGGTGCGGGATTTTCAGCACAAGGGGCTGCTGATGCTGCTGGCGGGACTGGTGTTCGGGGTATTCCTGGTGCTGTTCTCACAGGCGGGATCCCTCTATCTGGCCTGCCTGTTTCTGCTTCTGGGGGGGATCGGCAGTTCCATGTTCTTTACGCTCACAAACACCCTGATCATGGAAAACACGCCGGAGAAGCTGACCGGTCGCATTATGAGTATCTATATGATGACCTGGGGGCTTATGCCGCTGGGAACATTGATGGCCGGGGCGCTGGCCGAGTCATTCGGAGCCCCCCTGACCGTGTCGGGCGGGGGGACAGTCCTGATCGCCGTCGTCCTGGCGGTTTTTATCTTTCAACCCTGGGTGAGAAAAATAAAGTAATCTCCGCAGGTTTACTCATCCCGCATCTTGTATTGTCCTTTCAAAGCATAGACATGCTCCCGCCAGATACTGTCGAAACGCTCCGGGTTGGCCAGGGGTGCCTTGATCATGGCCAGGGCAAGTTCCCGCTGCAGGTCTGAATTACTGGGTTTGGAGTAGATATTCAGTGCATATCGGGAAAAATCCCGGATCATAAAATCAAAAATCTCATCCATCAGTACGTCAGAGACCTCAAAAATGGGTTTGTTCTCCAGAATCAGCTGGCCATAGGCGACCAGGCAGAAGCAGTCCCCAAGCGCCAGCAGATAATCGATATCCTTGGATTGCTGCTGGTTTGGGGTCGCTTTGGCCAGAAACGTGGTGAAGGCCTGGATCTGCTCCTTGAAGCGGTTGACATTGGGGAGGTCGACGCTGTCGTAGGCGATCCGGTAATCGTGAAACTGGACTTTCCCCAACCCCCGTGCAGGGCCCTGATTGAACAGGAAATCGTCATTGGCAACATCGTCCCGCTTGGGCAGGGGCTCGAACTGACCCGGATTGAAGAAAAAGTTGTTCATGAACTTGACCACCAGGGCCATGTTCACATGAACCGTGCCTTCCAGCTTGGGAAGCATCCGGATCTCGTGGGCAACCACCTCGAAAAAGGGCTCTTTTTCAAACCCCTTGGCGGCAATAATATCCCAGAGATGATTCACCACCTCCTCGCCCTGGGTGGTGACCTTCATCTTGACCATGGGGTTGTACAGCAGGTAACGGCGGTCATCGGCAGAGGCCGACCGCATGTAGTCGATGGCCCGCTCAGAGAAAAGCTTCATGGCGACCAGGCGGCAGTAGGCATCGGTAAAGAGACGTCGGACATGGGGAAAATCGGTGACGAACTGACCGTAGACATTGCGGTTGGCCGCGTGGTCCATGGCTTCATAGAAAGCATGGGTACACAGTCCGATGGATCCCCAGCCCAGGTTGAATTTACAAATATTGATGGTGTTGAGCATATCGTCCCAGGCGTCGCTGCCTCGAGACATGATATCCGCATCCGTTATGGGGTAGTCCTTCAGCTCATACTCAGCCACATAGTTCTGTTCGTTGACGGTGTTCTTGATGCAGTTGAATTTTTCATGCTGTGAGTCCACCGCAAACCAGACGTAGTCCCCTGTGTCCGACATCTTCCCAAAGGTGGAGACAATGGCCGATTCATTGCCGTTACCAATATAGTATTTGTCCCCGTTGCCCCGATAGGTGCCGTCTGCCTGGGGGACCAGCTGCATATCGGTCGAGTAGATATCCGCCCCGTGCTCCTTTTCAGAGAGTCCGAAAGCAAAGACTTTTCCTTCGGCCAGCAGCTGCGCGGTCTTGTGTTTCAGGGCCTCATTCTTCCCCAGAAACAGGGGGCCCAGCCCCAGCATGGAGACCTGGAAGGTGTACCAGTAGGTAATGCCATAGAAGGCGGTGATTTCGGCAAAAGCCGAATTGCGGTAAGTATCCCACCGTGAATCGTCGGCGCCGTATCCAGTCGGTGTCATGAGGGTTGCCATGGCCTGGTTTTCCTTCATGAACGCAACAAAATCGTAATTCCATTTTTTTTCGTGCCAGTCCGCCTTGATCTGCTTCAGACCTTTGGCTTCCAGAAAATCGATGGTCTTCTGCATCAATTCCCTGGTTTTTTCATCGCTATAGTTGCGATTGTGTAATTTAGGGTTTAACAAAATCATTTTATTCTCCCGTATTTGATATTTGGGGAAGGGACCATCAGTCTGGATGTGCACTTCCCGTTGCATGATTCCCTGCACGCAGTCTACCGTCGCAGTGGGGATATGTTTCTTTTCTGCCAGTTCCACCGAACGCTCATGCCCTGCCGGGACCAACCAAGGATGAGAAACTGCCTCCATGGCTGGTCGGAAATGCATTTCTCATATGACCGCAGTGCGACCATGCCATCCGGCGGCAGGTACTGTCTTCATTTTTTATCGTGCCAGTCTAACGAAAAAGGGGAATCCACACAATAGACAATTTCCGCCCATCGCCCCCCGGCTCAACGACCGGAACAACAGATCGCTGCCTGAAATCAGAATGATTGCCGGAGCAGACTGCTGCGCTGATCAAGCATTTTTTGAATCTATTCAGCTATTCAGGTTCAGCTATAGGCGCTAAGACCGGTATGTTATTGAACTCATTCTCGACGGCCATCCATGGCCGTCTTCCGAGGACGGTCGTTAGCATCGCCATCATGGCGATGCTTAACCACTCCCAATCCGTTCAATGACATACCGGTCTCAGCGTCTGCTTAGATTAAAGTGGTGCATAGTTGTATTTATCGTATCTATTCACGTCCGATACCGATCCGAGGGAATTTGGACCTTTGCAGGACGCATGCTGAACAATTACCTCTTTTTTAGCGATTCTGGCATGGCAAAACCCGTCGTAATATGGTAAAACTTTACATAGATGATAATATTTCCCCTTATCACAAACCCAAAGGCACCTTGATTAACTGGAACTCAGTCAGCATCAAAGGGTTGATGTTTCAAGAACCTTGGAAGCCATGGATGGCTTCCAGGAGCTCCATGGATGGACTCGTGCGTTTCTTGAAACATCAACCCCTTGGTGCGGAAAGCTCGATAATTTTAATTGATCAAGGTGCCCTTAATTGTGCTCCTCCTGACGCAATTCCAAACCGATAGAAACACGGAAATATATGAAAGACAAGATCAGCCGTCGTCTCTTTGTCAAAAAAGGGGTGATGCTTGGGGCCGCAGCGTTGATGGCTCCGGAAATCCTCCCCGGCATATCTGGTCCTGTACCCTTTTCCGCCATGGCAGCAGAAAAAGTGGATCTCTCCGTCGTCAAGGGCGGGGACTTTTTCCAGAATACGATCAGCGCAGTCAAACAACTGGGCGGAATGGAAACCGTTGTCTCAAGAGGCGCCAAAGTGGGTCTCCTGCTCAACTCCCCCTTCAAGAACTACGGGGCCCACGTCAGACCGGAGATTTCCCTGGCGGTTGTCAAGATGTGCTACGAGGCCGGAGCAAAGGAGATTTACCTGCTCAAGGAGCATTACAGCGGCTACTGGCAGCGCACGGCACTGGCAGAGCAGTATGCCGGTGAGATCAGCAGCCTGAGACCGGGATGGGACCAGTTTGTGGATCATGCTCTCCCAGATGCGGTCTCACTGGGGGAGCCAACGATCACCCGCACACTGCTGGACTGTGATGTGTTTATCAATGTTTCCATTCTCAAGCACCATGAAGGGATCCAGTACACCGGTGCGCTGAAGAATATGATGGGCACATCGTCAACCCGGACAAACATGTCCATGCATTTTGGGGGCAAGCTGGGTCTGAGTTTCTTTCCGGATGTCGATTACCTGTCCCAGTGTATTGTGGACCTCAACACGATTCGCAGACCGGATCTGTGTCTTGTGGATGTAACCGAATTCATTACCGAAAAGGGACCCTACGGTCCCGGAAAGCTGGCCAAACCCCATCTGGTTGTCGCCGGAACGGATCGCGTGGCTGTCGATGCCTATTGCGTCAGCGCGCTGGGATTGGATTATCAGCAACTGCCGATTATCCAGATGGCGGCAGAAAGAGGCCTGGGAAATCCGGATCTGAGTAAGATCACCATCCGGGAGCTCACAGGCTGAGCTCAGAGTAGCGATTCAGCTGAATATTGCCAAAGACGTCGAGACCTGTATGTAATTGAACTCATTCTCGGCAGACATCCATGTCTGCCTCCGAGGGCGGTCATTGACATCGCCATCCTGGCGATGTTTAACCACTCCCAATCCGTTCAATTACATACAGGTCTTGACGTCATTTACAAGGAAAAGGTCTGAATCGTTACCGTTCAGAAACACCGTCTGGAAAAGACAATCCAGGTGTGGTAGACACCTGGACCGAACTTGAAAAAGGGACTATATGGATCGAAGAGCGTTTTTAAAGACACAGCTGCAGGGCACCCTGCTCCTGTCTGCAGGGGCCTCGGGACTTCTGCTGCCGGGCACCGGCCTGGCTGCGGCAGAACCTTATCTGGGCATCGCCAAAGGTGCCCCGGCATCGGCAACCCGGGCTGCAGTGGAGCTGCTGGGAGGAATGAAACGGTTTGTCAAACCCGGTGATCGGGTGGTGATCAAACCCAATATGAGTTTTAACCGCACACCGGAACAGGCCAGTAATACCCACCCCGAGGTAGTCCGGGAGCTGGCCGTCATGTGTCGGGAAGCGCAGGCGGGAAAAGTGTTTATCCTGGATCATACCCTGGCTTCCGCCCGACTCTGCCTGGAACGCTCCGGGATTCTGGAGGCCTGTGAATCGGTCGAGAAGGACATGGTGTACTCGATCAATGAGTCCCATCTCTATGAGGAGGTTCCCATTCCAACGGGAACGCTTTTGACCCGCACACAGATTGTGAAAGAGGTCTTGAAGGCGGATGTCCTGATTGCCGCCCCGGTGGCAAAATCCCACTCGGCGACCGGCGTCAGCCTGTCGATGAAAGGGATGATGGGGTTGATCTGGGATCGCTGGATCATGCATCGGCAGGGTCTGGATGAAACCATTGCCGATCTCTGCACGGTTCTCAAGGCAGACCTGACGGTGATTGACGGCAGCCGTGTCCTCTCCACCAATGGCCCGAACGGTCCCGGCAAGGTGTTGATCGAAAACACAATCATTGCATCCAGGGATATGGTCGCTGCCGATGCCTGTGCCGTAGAGACCTTCACCTGGTATGGCCGCAGATTCAAAGCCAGCCAGGTAGGGCATATTCGGGAAGCCCATCGTCGCAAACTGGGTCGGATGGATATTGAAAATCTGACCATCAAAACCGTAACCGTTTGATGGGTTTTCAACGCTGGACACAGACGTTCTGTCTGACTGTTTTTCTGGGACTGCTGGTTTTTGCTTCCGGAGATCTGCTGGCATCCCTTGCAGTTGATGCCTTTCTGCAGCTGGATCCCTCGCTGGCCCTGATCAAAAGCATCTCCGCTCGTCAGCTCCTTGCGAGCGTGATACCAGTACTGGTGATCATCATCCTGACGGTATTCCTGGGACGATTTTTCTGTGGACATATCTGCCCCATGGGCACGACCCTGGATCTGGCCGACCAGGTCTTTGGTGTGCCCTATAAAAACCAGAAAGCCGTCCCGCATCTCAGAAAGGTCAAATACCTGGTCCTGATCGCCCTGGCAGCCGCAGCAGCGGTGGGGGTCGACTATGTTTTTCTGGCGTCACCGCTCTCCCTGATCACACGGTTTTACGGTCTTGTGATTCTACCCATGACCCGTTATCTGGCTGGTCAGGGTCACCAGCTGCTCTCCCCATTGTGGGAGCAACTGGATATCAATTCACTGCTGTTTCTGCAGATCAGACCCCAGCGCTTCGCCACCCAGTTTTTTGTGCTGCTGTTCTTTGCCGGTCTTTTCAGCCTCTCCCGCATCACCCCCAGGTTCTGGTGTCGCTATCTCTGCCCGGCCGGCGCCATACTGGCCCTGTTTTCCAGAAAACCGCTGGTTCACCGGGTGGTCTCGGACCAGTGCAACGACTGCGGGAAATGTGTGCGGGCCTGTTCCATGGGGGCGATCGATCCAGACCGGCCTCTGCAGACCTGTTATGAAGACTGCGTGGTGTGCCTGACCTGTGAGAAGGTCTGCCCCGAATCGGCCATCTCCTTTTCCCGGGAACCGGTTCCCGCGCAGAAATGGACCACCGCAACCCTTCCCGGCAGGCGGCAGTTTATTGTGGCCGGTGTCGCAGGCACAACGTCCGCCATTGTCGGCCTGACCGGTTTGAACGCAGCGCTTGCCAAAAGCGGGCAGGGTCAGGTCGCCCCCCCCATGTTGATCCGTCCGCCGGCGGCCCTGCCGGAACCGGAGTTTCTGTCCCGCTGTGTCCGCTGCGGTGAATGCATGGTGGCCTGCCCGACCAATACCCTGCAGCCGATCTGGTTTGAGGCGGGGGTGATGGGGCTGTTCAGTCCTGCCCTCACGCCCCGCAGGGGCTTCTGCAATCCCGACTGCCATCGCTGCGCCGACGTCTGCCCGACAGAAGCGATCCGAAAGCTGACGCCAAAAGAGCGTGTCTGGGCAAAGACGGGAACCGCCATGATTCACCGCCAGAAATGCCTGGCCTGGGAATTCGACCAGAAATGTATGGTCTGCGACGAGGTCTGCCCCTTTGGTGCGATCCAGTTTTCCAGGGAACCCTCCCTGTCGGTGACCGTTCCCCGGGTTTTGGAAGATAAGTGCAGTGGTTGCGGTTATTGTGAATACCATTGCCCGGTCCAGAACCAGGCAGCCATTGTAGTCACCCCCATGAACGCCCTGCGCCTGGAGCACGGTTCCTTTCAGCAGGCGGGTGAACACGCCGGTTTGAGGATCTCCCGGGAAGAAAAGGGCCCACCGGGTTACCCGGGCCCGGACAGCACCGACTCTCATGCGCCAGGGTTTGACAACGGTGCTGCTCCCGGGTTTGCTCCGGATAAAGAGGAAAAACCCCCTTCTGCGCCCGGTTTTTCAGAGTAGAGGGGCTGAATCATATTTCGGGGATCACCTGCCACAAAGGGTTTTCCCCGCAATGGTGCCATGAATGCTGAATCGATCGGGGGTGTCATGATAAAACGGGTTGTCTGGTTATCTCTATTCCTGTTATGGTCACCTGCATTGCTGCTGGCCGATACCCCGGCAGTCTTGGACCTGGAGATCTTTCTACCGCCTATAGGGGGTCAATCCGAGTGGCAGCTGGATGGACCGGTCCAAAAAGCCGAGGGGAAACAGCTTTTCATGCTGATCAATGGGGGCGCCACGCTCTATCTGTCCCTGGGATTCAAAAGGGCCCTGACAGCCACGTTCAAAGACCGGCATGGCAAACCCGTTAATGTTGATCTCTTCGAAATGAATTCCCTTCTCATTGCCCAGAGGGTCAACCGGGAAAAAGTAGGGACGGAGGGCAGAGACCTTCCCATCGGCAATGAAGGAAGGCTGGAAAGCTACTATCTGAACTTCTGGCAGGGGCCCTACCAGGTCACGATCTCCGGATATGATGCCACCGCTGCATCCATCGACAGTATCACCCGTCTGGCAGGTCTGATCGCTGATAATATCACCCGCTTTGCATCCGCATCCTTGAAGTAACCATTCCGGCAGGTGCCAGGATCCTGCTAAATCGCAACATCTCTCATGATCCTCAGGTTCTCGACCGGTGTGCCGATGGTGATTTCACAGCCGCCGGACAGCCAGAAGGGGCGGTGTTGCTCTTTTTCGAGAATGATCTTCGTTCTTTCACCGATCTCCGCTGCCGACAACCGTTCGATCACCGCCACCGGATCCAGGTTGCCCGAGCGGATGATGCCGTCGCCGAGTTGCTCATAAGCCAGGTCCAGATCGACCATCCAGTCCAGATCGACAATATCGGCACCGACCTTTTTGATCTCCGGAAGCAGATGGGTGATATTGCCGCAGATATGAAGTTTGGCCAGCGCACCTGCAGCATGAATGGCATCAATCATCTCACGATGATACTGCTGTATGAATTCCTTGTACATCGCCGGTGAAATCTGGGAGCAGGCCGCATCGCCGATACCGATAATCTGGCAGCCGGCTTCAATCTGCGCCCCGGCAAAGTCCTTTGCTGTCTGCACGACCTTTGCCAGCAGCCGTTTACAGAAATCCGGCTCCAATGCCAGCTTCAGCATCATCTCGGAAAACCCCGCCAGGTCACACGCTTCCGCCAGTGGTCCCTCGATCCAGCCGATCACCGGAATCGAATCATCCAGCTGCTGTTGAAAAAGGGCGGCGCCATCGATTCTATCCCGGGTTCGCCTGGCCTGATAGACATCCGGGTTCTTCAACGCCTCGATATCCGCCATGGTTTTGACCGGATAGCGGGTACAGCGGGGAACATAGCTTTCCGGATAGTCAAACGTAGCACCAAATGCTTCCGCTTCACGGGAGGGGTCTGAAATAAGACTGACGGCGTCCATGCCGAATTTTTCCAGGCAGAACAGATTGGCCTCAACCAGAACCCGATGGTCCAGATACAGGTCCCGGTAAGACACCCCGATCTGCCGGGCAGCAAACTGCATCACAATCGGTTGAAAGAAAACCCTGCCAGAACGGTTTCTGCTGTATTTCATGGTTCCCTCTGTATTTTATTTGGGTCAATGGCGGTTCGATTCCGGGAACCGTCTCATTCCGGTTTTTGATTCTTCGTTGTGTCCCAACCAGCACCGCAGACGCTTTCCCATCCTTCGTTGTGTCCCGACCAGCACCGCAGACGCTTTCTCGCCCTTCGCTGTGTCCCGGCCAGCATGGCAGACGCTATCTGTTGCTTCGTTCTGCCCCACCCGGGTCATGCTGGTTTGATTAAAAAAAGGCTGTAGCGATTCACCACTTTTTCTGAACAGACGCTGAGACCTGTATGTGATTACCCACGCCCTCGAAGCTGAGAAGCGAAGTTCGCAACTTCGACCATGGATGGCCGTCTAGAATGAGTTCAATGACATACAGGACTTAGCGTCTATAGCAAAACCTGAATCGATATAAAAGGTTCAGTGTAACTATTCACCTGTATACGCCCCAAAGGTATTGTGTTTCAAGAAACGCATGAATCCTCCTGGAGCTCCTGGAAGCCATCCATGGCTTCCAAGGTCCTTGAAACACAATACCTTCGGGGCTGAGCGGAAATTAAACTGAATAGATACGGTTCAGTTTAGGGGCCGTCACTTCAGGTATCTGAGATACGGCTCCTGGATAACCAGCATATATCTGAACAGATCGATTGCACTGGCGTATTTCGCAACCGTTGGATCCACCAGCAACGCCTGCAGGGCCAGCTCTTTCGACTGGTTCAGAACCGCTTCCGCCGTCAGGTTATGAACCCCGACCTGGTTGCAGAGATGCCCGGCAAAACCGGCGGGATAATTGTCCAGACGAACCCCGGTGACCCCGTTTTTGTCAATGATGGCCGGCACCTCCACCGCCATGAAGGCCGGAAGTGCTGCAATCAGGTTATCATTCGGCAGATTGACGGCCGCCTCTTCATATCCCGAATCCGTCAGGATGCCATCCATGATCGGCACCGCCCGTTCATGCAGTTTCAATTCAATCTGGGGCGCCTTGTCCAGGTACTCGAGATAGTATTGATAGAAATCGAGAATTCCCTTATGATCCGCTGCATCATTGGCCCAGGCAATATACTCCCCCAGGTGGCTGTCAGTCGTGATCGGCATATATCCGTACTGTTCCAGCAGGGCCTTGAAAATGCCCCTTTCCGACCACTCCCCCGCTCCGGCCCTGAATGCCGGTTCGCTGCCGGGTGTGGATCCCGCTTCCATGCCACGCA
This sequence comes from bacterium, assembly GCA_018830885.1. GTDB lineage: Bacteria > SAR324 > SAR324 > XYD2-FULL-50-16 > XYD2-FULL-50-16 > JAHJRI01. The sequence goes on from JAHJRI010000266.1 coordinate 11,748, forward strand.
ACTCACGGATGACGTCCCGGAGTTTCGGCAGATTTTTGTAATGCTGTGGCGCCTTTTTCCGGATATCCGGGTAGGCATCTCTGCCTGAATCGACATAGGTGGCTTCGATCAGGATACTGAAATGGTTCAGACCCCCGGCCCGTGTTTTGAGGTTTTCCCAGGGGGTATCCAGAATCAGGGGCAGGTGCTGACCCAGCGATTCGATTTCATGGCAGAGCCCAACCAGTTTCAATTCCGGGAACCTGCGGTGAACGGTGGTGCAGATCCGACTCATGGGATTGCTGAAATTGAAAACCAGGGCGTCCGGACAGATATTCCGGATGTCCTCACAGATCTCCAGGATCGGGGGAATGATACGCAGTGAATGAAATAGGCCGCCGGGTCCCCCGTTTTCGCCCATAGACTGCCGAATACCAAACTGCAGGGGTATCCGCCAGTCCTGTTCCATCAGTTTGAAGCGGTCTCCCACTTCGATTGAGATGATGCAGAAATTCGCTTTCTGCAGTGCTTGTTTGCGATCGGTGGTGGCCGTGAGGGTGAATGGCAGCTGCTGCTCTTCAAGAAACCGTCGCCCGTTTTTTTCCACAATCGCCAGTGCTTCGGCATTGATGTCGTAAAGCTCGACATGACAGCCCGCCAGCGCTTTGCTCTGAAAGATGTCACCGAGCATGTCATAGCCGAATTGGGCACTCCCGGCCCCAATCAGGACAATTTTTACAGCCATTTCGATCTCCTCGGTCTGGATGGGTTAAAACCTGTTGAAGCCATATTCACATTCTCAGTTGTCTGTCCGCCACCCCGTCTTCATGTCAAACGCTGGCCTGCGTCAGCCTCCCGGCTGAAGATCCAGGTAAGGAAAAACGTTCGTTATTTCAGTTTCCCAGACAGATTCCCCTTTTGGCTGACAGGCCGTAAAGCGCCACGCCACCTGGCCGATCAGCCTGCTGCCGTCAGTAGCAGTGCCGATCTCGATTTTCAGGACCTGTCCAAAATGATAGTGCCTGAGCGTTTCCCAGATACAGAAATCCCCCAGGCCAAACGCAATTAACTGCCTGCCTGAACCGGTTTCTCCTTTTGGACTTACGACACTGACCGGTTGTGGGGTGTGGCTGTGATGGCCGATGACAGCCTCGAACCGCTGCAGCCACTGTTCTCCAAGTCGCACGGTTTCTGGCCTCGGAAACAGTTCGAGCTCGTACCCCCAGTGGGGATACAGGATATTGAACTGACCCGGTTTGAGATAGTCTGTCACCGCATCAACCATGACGATATAGTCGCAGGGCTGATTGGTCCAGCGGGTTCCCCCGACCACGCAGACATCCTGAGGCAGGAAAGCCGCAGGCCTCTCGACGGTTCCGAAAACCTGGAATCCCCTCTCCTCAACCATGGTCCTGGAAGCGGACCAGATCTCGTAGCCGAAATCACCGGCATGGTTGTTGGCCATGCTGAGGGCGGTCTTTTCCGGCGGAAAGAGCTCCGCCAGCGCTTCCAGGATCTGCGGTTTATGGCGCTGGGCCATATAGGCGCCCTTCGCGGTGGTAATGGTGGCTTCAAAATTACCGATCAGGACATCACAGTCCTCGAAAAACGACTTCAGCGCCTCACCCATGCACAGATCCCTGCCGGCCATATCCATGATATCACCGATAAACCCGATCCGAATGACCGACTCGATGCCGGGATTGAGGGCAAAGGACTCCGGGGCATAAGAGACCAGCCCCCTGTTTTTGGAAACGGGCCCAAGATAGTTGCGTTTGAAATACCCGAAGGTTTCCCGAAGGTTATAGGGACTGTTTTTTATTTTCATCGGTCCGGTACATGTGATTCGTTGCTCGCTCCTTTCTGGGGCCTACATTGTTCAGCATGTCTCCTGCAAGGGGACCCGGGGCCTGTATGTGATTGAACGGATTTGAGCCATCTCACTACCTGTATCCGGTATTCACCGCAATCAGGAGGAACCCGATACAGACCAGCATGACCAGGAGATGAATCGGCAGGGACCATTTCAGCCAGGTCGTGTAACGAATCCCCGCAAACCCGAGACCGATCATCAGAAAGGGGTTGGTGGGCCAGAGCATGTTCGAAAACCCATCCCCCATTTGAAAGGCCAGTACGACCGTCTGTCTGGAAACACCGATCAGGTCTCCGAGGGGGGCCAGAATGGGAATCGTCAGGGCCGCCTGTCCGGATCCGGACGGGACAAAGAAATTGATCGCCATCTGGCTGAAGAACAGAATCAGCGCACCACCCTGCTGACCAAAGTCTTCCAGCAGGTTGGCAATGGTAAATAGAATCGTGTCCATCACCAGTCCCACCTCAACCAGATAAGATACAGAAAACGCAAACATTACCAGAGGAATAGCGGCTGAAAAATCACCCAGACCCTTGAAGAAATAGCGCAGCACGTTTCCCACGCCGGCACCGGACAGCAGGCCCGCTCCAAAGCCCATTACCATAAAGATCAGCAGCACGATGATCATGATCAGATCGCCCACGATCCGGACCTGGGTGCCGATACCCACAGCTGTGGCAATCATTCCGAAACAGCACAGGATCAGGATAATAATCGCTTTGGCGTTCCGGACCTGACCGATGACCAGCCTGGACGAGCTGACCGCCGTCTGGCGACTGTCTTTTCTGTAAGTCAGGCTTGCGGTGGGGTCTTTTTCCACCCGGCGGGCATACCGCAGGATATACAGAATGGAGAGCGAAACAACGACAATAAACAGCAGGACCCGCAGTCCCAACCCGGAAAACAGACGCAGGTCCGCCAGGCTTTGCGCCACCCCGACCGTAAAAGGGTTGAAGGTGGCTGCCGCAAATCCGAATCCCACCATCAGGAGTACAATGGCAAATCCCGTGAGATCGTCCCAGCCCATACGAATAGCAAAGGGGACAAAAATAATGAGCACCGGCAGAAACTCTTCCATCATGCCGAAAGTGGAACTGAGAAAGGCACAGGTAAAGGAACAGGCCACCAGCAGCGTCGTCTTCCGGTCCGCAAAGGAGTGCTCCAGACGGGCCAGTATCTCGTTGATCACCCCTGTTTTGATGAGCACGGAAAAGCATCCGCCCAGCAGGACAATGAATGCGACGACGACAATGATTTTGGGACCGTTTTTGCCGGTTACGGCCAGCAGCGGTGCCAGGGGAATCTTCCAGACTGGC
>JAHJRI010000022.1 GCA_018830885.1 bacterium
AAAGGTATTGTGTTTCAAGAAACGCATGAATCCTCCTGGAGCTCCTGGAAGCCATCCATGGCTTCCAAGGTTCTTGAAACACAATACCTTCGGGGCTGCGTGGAAATCGAACTGAATAGCTTTCAAGAGGACCTGCAGCCCGCCCCAATTCTTGAATAACAACTAAAAACCAACTGGTTGTTACTTAAAAGATACCTCCAGTTGAATTATCCTATCCGGTCCGGCCCAGTGACCCTAAAGCGACAGTCTGCTGTACCGGCCGGAAAGAAGGGGTTTCGATGCGAGTCCTGTCGGACGGGATGCAGTCTAAAAAACGTTCCCGGAAAGGCAACCCTGCAGAACCTGGCTCAAATCCCCGTGAGAACGGACAGGATGTCTGGTTTACTGCTGCAGACAGTCACTGCTGTGGTTGAGCGACGCCGGTCCGGTGGTCACGCTGTATCCCCGGGGTGCACCGAAGCCCCTTCATGGTTCGATAATGCCGTTGTTCTGAAGACTGGACCGCAGGGATTCGACCCGTTTCCGGTTCACCCCCAGATCCGAATGGCCGATCCGGGATGCCGAACGGACAGCGATAATGCCCGTGGCCGGATCCAGAAGTAATTCCAGGTCGTCGGTAAATCGGAAAATCAGACTTTTGCAGGCCGCATGGAGGTAGGACCCTGTCTTCGTAACGACTGAGGTACGCGGGATAGACTCGACAGACTCAATCACCCGGCGCCAGTTCGTTTCGAAATCGCCTTTCAACCGAAAGGGCTTGATCCCGTGTTCCTTGTCTGTCGCGTCACTGGAGACGCAGTTTGGGCTGTCGGGGCAGGCTGAAAGCCGTTGCTGGTCTTCACCGACCGAGTCCGGTTTGGTTCCCGTGCAGCTGATTACCGTTGCCAGAACCAGCAACCCCCCCATAAACAGCGTGATTTTTGCCGATCGTTGCATCCTGATCTCCCTCGATTTATGGGCACCTTGATTCATTAAAATGATCGAACTCACCGCACCAAAGGGTTGATCTTTCAAGAAACGCACGAGTCCATCCATGGCTTCCAAGGTTCTTGAAACACCAACCCTTTGATGCTAACTGAGTTCCATTTAATCAAGGTGCCTTTTTGACTATTCGCAACTATTCCCCCCTTTTTCTGGACAGAAGCTGAGACCTGTGTATCTGAGGCGGAACCTGAATAGCTTTCCAGCGGGCCTGCAGCCCGCCTCAATTCTCAAACAACAACCGAAAAACGACCGGTTGTTGCTTAAAAGATACGATGATCCAATATACAGACAGTCTACACGGTTATCCGAAATTATTCCAGACATTCCTGCAACCGGCAGACAGCCTGCTGCGGATGATCCAGGGAGCGCAACAGACCGGCAATTCACTAGGCGTTGACCCGGACGACGGTTCTGCCCTTGTTTTTACCCTGGAGCATCAACTGGATGCGGTTGTCCAGGTCTTCCAGGGTAATCTCGCTGGATATATCCGCCAGTCCGTCCAGTCGCCATTCACCCGCCAGTTTTTCCCAGATCCGGGTTCGCAGGGCCATGGGGCAGTTTTGGGAATCGATCCCCAGCAGGCGCACATTGCGCAGAATAAAGGGAAAGACACTCAGGGGCAGATCCGGAGATGCCGCGTTGCCGCAGCAGGTGACGGATCCATTGTATTTCGTCGATTTGATGGCCGTTGCCAGAATATCACCCCCGACCGTATCAATCACACCCGCCCAGCGGGCTTTCAAAACCGGTTTTCCGGAAGTGTCGGCCGCGTCTTCCCGGCTGATAACCTCCCTGGCCCCGATTCCGGTCAGGTAAGCCTTTTCTTCGACGATGCCTCCGACAGCCACCACCGAATAACCGAGTTTGGTGAGAATGGAAACCGCCACACTGCCAACACCACCGGAGGCACCTGTCACCAGGACCTCTCCATGATCCGGTTTGACCATGTGAATCAGGGCATTGACAGACATTCCGGCGGTGAAGCCGGCAGTCCCGTATATCATGGCCTCCTTCATGGTCAGACCTGCGGGAAGCTTGACCACCCAGTCGGCCGGTACACGGACGTATTCTGCAAATCCACCGGAGGTATTCATCCCCAGGTCGTAGCTGGTCACAATCACCTCCTCTCCGGGTTTGAACATGTCGCTCTGGCTCTCCGCGACAACCCCGGCGGTATCGATCCCTGGGGTATGGGGATAGTTGCGGGTTACCCCCTTGTTGCCCGTAGCCGACAGGGCATCCTTGTAGTTCAGAGATGAATAGGCCACCTTGATCAAGACCTCCCCTGCAGGCAGATCCTCAATGGACCGGGTGGTGATTGCCCGGGTGAAGGTCTTTTCTGCGGTTTCTGTCACCACCATGGCTTTGAATGTTTTGTTTTCCATGCGATTTTCCTCTTTTTAAGCGGTTAAACGGAACCATTTAGTCCCCCAATGGGGATTGACAGGCAGCCCGGCAAACAGGCATACCCCATACACAAGCATAACACGGCAGACCCGGGTGTTGCTCCCGGTCCTGACAAATCATTGTCATTCAGTTCAAACAGGTTAGAATCGCCGACTCATACTCACTCTTCGGTGTGACCAGGTGGTCATGGCTGGTTATATGAGAACGGCACCCTAAAGCGACTGGTATGAAGCCGTTTCAGTTGATTAGACGCGTTTCTAGATGATCTTGGCGAAAAGGAGCGATAGAAACCCCGTCTGTCTGAGCGAAGCGAGTTGGGGTTTCAGCGAATTGAGCCTTAGATCATCTTGAAATAAGTCTCCCAACTGAAAGGGGTTCATATCAGTCGCGGGTCAACACCGCGATATCATTCTCATGTTTCGGTGTGCCGCACCAGGCTGACAGCGCCTCACACCGCTCTCTTCACCGTTTCAAGGTGTTCAGATAAGCGACCAGGGCCTCAATGGCTGTATCGAGACCCGCAGTCGATTTCCCGGCACCGTAACAGACAGAGGCCCCAAGCATTCCGTTGAACAGTACTTCGGTCACCATGCCCGGATCCACCTCCCCCTGCAGGGCCCCGGCTGCTTTGCTATCCTCCAGATACCGCCGGATCATCCTTTTCAAACCGATAAACCCCTTGTCGATCTCGGCAAAAAGACCGGGATTCTGATCGTTCAACTCAACCGAAAGGGTAATGAAGACACACCCCCCGGGAAAGTTCAAGGAGTCTTTCAGATAGCGATCCTTATAGTTGCACAACAGTTTTTCGACCTTTTCCACCGGTTTTTCGACCCGGTCCAGACCATCCAGGGTTCTCTGCCGCCAACCCGCCCGGGCTCTTTCCAATACCTGGAAAAACAGGTCCTCCTTGCTCTTGAAATGGTTATAAAACCCCCCCTTCGATGCGCCGGCAGCGTCCAGAATATCGTGGATCGATGTGTTGTTGTACCCTTTCAGAGAGAATAGTTTCAGCGTTTCATCGATTATCTTTTCCTTCAAGGACATCGTATCCCCCAGCGGTTCACCCCCCTCCCATCGCTTTTCACAAAAAGCCGGGGGAGGGCTTAAAATGGATCAGACAGACCGGTCGGTCTCTCAAGTTTTATTTGTAATCCCTGTTTGAATCTTTGTCAAGGGGTGTCTCCGGTACCGGGTATCCGTCGGAAAGTTGAGTCCGGTGAAGGCGGTCTTCTCTTTTCCGTGGATTCAGCAGTTGCGCGGGGCGGGTTTCAAAAGGCCGTCTTCCAGACCGCCCCCGTCCAATTTGTCAACCGGACGGGGTTACGCTTGACGGCCGGTGATATCAGCCCTTTGCTCCGGGTTTGGCTTCATCCGGAAATGCGCTGGAATAGAGGTCACAAAAACGGCTGTAGTATTCCGAACCGACACCCGAAGCTGATTTCATGACGCCATGCAGTCGATCCCGATACGGATGCTGTTTTTCTGCTGGCAACTCCTGCACCGCCTCAATTGAATATTCGGCCATTTCCAGCAATGCTTCAAACAGACGCGGATCGACACCTTCATATTTGAGGGCAAACCGGTTGCCGCATTCAACGTAGAAGACCATGAGTTCTGTCATGCCGTAGGGATTATCCACGGCCTTTGAATACATGTTGACCACGTCGGTTGCTCGATCAATCTCTACGGGGGGCCTGTCTTCCAGTTCAGGAGTCAGTGCCGCTTGTATGGCTTCTTTGTAAGGGACCAGCGGGTCTTCAACCAGTCCGAAACGGGTATGAAAAAAATCCTTGTTGGCAGGCGAAAGTCGATAGAGATCTCCAATGAGACCCATCAATTGTTTTTTATCAAATCGGTTGATGGCGATTTCGACATCTGCCCATCTGGGTGCCCGCTTGTTTTCTTTTTTAGACATGGTTTTTTTTACCAAACACGTGCCTCACCGGTGCAATGCGAGCCCGGTGAAGGCTGATTTCAAATATGCCGCTGCGCGGCAGTAATCGAGTAATGCGCCCAGAAAGGACCCTCATCTGCTCTGTGGCCGTGAGTCAAAGTTGAGAGCAGATTTCAACAGGTCCTGAGTGAGCAGGAAGCGCAAAGGATATCCAGTTGCATGAAACCCAGTCGAATCCCATTGTCTTCAGAACTGTCAATCCCCGTGATTTGAGACTCTCTGAAATGCATCATCTGTATGTTTGAAATATTGACAGTCCGTGAAGGATATGGTCAAGCAAAATGCGGCAGTCAGTCAGGCATCCGGTATCCAGACACTGAGTTCGCTCAAAGCGGTTGATGCGGTGAGGTAAGGGGCGGTGTCTGACCGGGAACGCAGCTGGATTTCTTCCAGCAACTGGCGCAGCGACCAGGATTCGACCTCTCCTTTCGGGGCAGGCGGGTTGTCGGACACATACCCCCACATATGCTGCAGCCCGTTTCGCAGACCGCCCAACGTTGGGGGGGTCCGCAACAATCCGGTGAGCAGCAGGGCCAGTTCGGAAAAGTCTTCGTGGGGCTTCATCCCGGACAGGTCCCTGCCCAGTTTCTGATAGAGAGGGATGTCCCGTGCCAGGACGGAATACTTGTGCTGGCGCCACAATTGCTGTGCGGATTCCGGCAGGGGAATGCGGCCCGGCTCCCGGTTCACGTATTTGGAACCCAGTATCTGAAACTGCTGGAAGGGGTTATCGATATAGGTTTGCGGCCACACGCCGGTCCTGCCTGTGGTGGTGACGGGGGATCTGTCCCGGTACCCCCTGAGTGCCATTTCAGCAGCCAGGAGTTGATGGCGCTGCCTGAGGGCCCAACCGTACCCCACCCAGCGAACCGTCTCCGGATGGCTGGCGTATCCCTTCTTCCCGTTGACGATAATGGAGACGATGCCATGGAGCTCCCGGTGCTCCCCGAGCAGACTCTGTCTGTTTAAATACCCCGGGTTGATATCCCAGATACGCATGGGTTTTCCCTATCTGATTTGATGTGATATCCGCATCGGTGCGGCCACTTGCGGTAAGGTTCCTTTCAGGACCACAGCAGGCCTGTCACTTTTTTCCCCATGAATTCCCGGTTAAAGACAACCTCCGCCACCGGTGATTCAGCACTGGCGACACCGTAGCAGACGTGCAGGGGCAACAGGTGTTCTTCCCTCGGGTGGCAGAGTCGGGCAGATGGTGCCGCCTCCCAGTCGATCAACCGTTGTTCGCGCTCCAGGGGTACCATTGCCGGGGTTGTGCAGGTCTCGATCAGCCAGCTGTCGAAGGCTTCACTGGCCCTGCGACTGTGATCCGCCGTGACAAAGAATTCTTTTAAATTATGGTAGGATAATCCGGAGCCGATCGTTAAAATATTTTTCCTGCGGATGGCAGCGATTGCCCTGCCCAGCGCAATATGGGCGGCCGGGTCCAGATAGGTCATCAGGGACAATTGCAGGCAGGGGATCCGCGCCTCCGGGTACATCAGTTTCAGCGGCACAAACAGGCCGTGGTCAAATCCGCGCGTATCATCCAGATCGGCTATCATACCATGGGACCGGATGGTTTCAGCCAGTTCGCGGGCGATTTGTGGCGCCCCCGGAGCGGGATACCGGACCTGGTAGGCCTCATCCGGAAAACCGTAGTAGTCATAAATGAGTCCCGGTCGGCTGCCACTGGTAATTGCCGGTTGATCCGCTTCCCAGTGAGCGCTGATGACCAGAATCGCTTCCGGCGGGCTCAACCTGCCGGCGATCGTTCTCAAAAAAGCAACGAGTTCAGCATGGCCCGCATCTCCAAGCAGCGGCAGGGGACCCCCGCCATGGGGCAGATAGAGTACCGGGGCAAGTGACCCGGATGCATGATCGACCATCGTTCTTCCTCTTCTAAAAAAATCCGTATTTATTCAGCATCGGTCTCGCCATGAAAACCGGGACCGGTATGTCATTGAACTCATTCTCGACGGCCATCCATGGCCGCCTTCCGAGGATGGTCGTTGACTTCGCCATCCTGGCACCGTTTAAACACTCCCAAT
>JAHJRI010000267.1 GCA_018830885.1 bacterium
AAACCCTGGAAAACAGGACGTTTTCCCGGAGCACCAGGGATGGTTTCATGCGTGTTTTAAATCGGTATCCCCTTGACGGAACGGTTGACAAATGGTCTTTAACGGACTGCAAAAACCTAACCGGACAATGATGAGAAAAAGTGGTAAATAGTTACGTTGGTTTTTTATTGCCGAAAAACAACCCAATCGCCTACACTCTGTTTGTCATGCAGCGGGCCTTGCGCACGAATTAATATATAAGTAAGAGATTATATGAAAGGTATTCTCAATTGGATCTCCCCCGTCGTTTTGCTAGTGCTTCTGTTCGCTTTCAGCGCCGGATGTGAAAAAAAACAGACATCCGACCCATCAGACCGCACCTTTATTTCGATTGGGACCGGCAGTGTCAGCGGCGTCTACTATCCCACCGGCGGCGCCATCTGCCGCATCATCAACAAAAAATTTAAGACCTATCAGATCAAGGCGACTGTTGAATCCACCAGCGGCTCGGTTTATAACATCAATGCCGTCCTCAATGGAGATCTGCAATTTGGTATTGCCCAATCAGATCGCCAGTATCAGGCGTTTCAAGGCGAGAAGGAGTGGATGGAGAAGGGTCCCCAGAAAGATCTGCGTTCCGTTTTTTCCATTCACCCCGAGAGTATTACCCTGATCGCGACTGAAGGCAGCGGTATCAAAACTATCCAGGACCTGAAAGGAAAACGGGTCAACCTCGGAAATCCGGGTTCGGGTCAGTTGGGCAATTCACAGGATGCGATTTCGGCTTTCAACATTTCAGAAAAGGATTTCAAGGCTGAATATGTCAAAGCGGTCGAAGCGCCCGGCCTGATTCAGGACGAGCGTCTGGATGCCTTTTTCTATACCGTGGGTCACCCCAACGGCAACATCAAGGAAGCCACATCCGGACGGATCAAGGTCCGGATCATTCCCATCGAGGGTCCCGAACTGGATGCATTGCTTAAAAAATCTCCCTACTATGCAAAATCCATTGTTCCAGCCAGACTGTACCCGAACGCCCTCAATACTGTGGACGTCCCAACATTTGGTGTAAAGGCGACCTTCATCACCTCAAGCCGGGTATCGGATGATGTTGTCTATGCTATCACCCGAGAGATTTTCGAAAATTTTGAGGGGTTTAAAAAGCTGCATCCCGCCTACCAGGTCCTGACAAAACAGAACATGCTGGACGGGCTTTCTGCCCCGCTGCATCCCGGCGCAGTCAGGTACTACAAGGAAGCCGGGTTGATACAGCGCATCGATCCGTCACTGCTGCCCTGAGTCCGGACCGATATCCGGGCGCGGAAACAGACCGCGGTCCGCATCGGTTAAAGCGATAATCTCCGCCATGGCTTCGACTACCCGGGAACAGAAAAATCCGTTATACTGAGAATGTGCACAAAACCTGCATTATTGAAGTGTCGTATCTATTCAGGTTCCGCTATAGACGCTAAGACCTGTATGTCATTGAACTCATTCTCGACGGCCATACATGGCCGTCTTCCGAGGGCGGTCGTTGACATCGCCATCCTGGCGAGGCTTAACCACTCCCAATCCATTCAATCACATACAGGTCTCAGCGTCTGCTCAGAAAAAGTGGTGGTAACTATTCACCTGTATACGCCCCAAAGGTATTGTGTTTCAAGAAACGCATGAATCCTCCTGGAGCTCCTGGAAGCCATCCATGGCTTCCAAGGTTCTTGAAACACAATACCTTCGGGGCTGAGCGAAAATCGAACTGAATAGATACAAGTGGTGAATAGTTACAAAGTGTCAATATCACCCGAATCCGAATAATCCCACAGCCAAAAGATCGTCATGAAAACAGTTCGCATTCGCTGGAAAAAGTCGACCGCCGCATTCTGTCTTTTTATCTTCGCCTGCAGTCTGCTGGTTTCCGCCGGATATTCGCAGCAGCAATCCAACCAGGCCAGACGGCAGTTCTACAATCTGGAAGAGTTGATCAAAATCATCGATCGGGCCCGTGAATCGGGGATGAGTGACGAAGACCTGAAAAAACTGGAGCTGCATGACGGCGAGCGGAAGATTAACGTGCTCGAATACATGGCAGAACTGGAACGTTTAAGGGCGATGAAAGATAAAGAACTGGAAATCTTTTTAAGCAAAAAATTCCTGACCATCAATGACATTTTTAACGAACTGATTGTCAGCGAACCCAATGTCATCAAGAAACTCAGGGAGAAACTCGTCAGTGACCGATAAGGGAAACAAACAGCCGGTAATGGTTGCCGGTCTTCGTAAGAGCGGCAAAACAGCATTTATCTGTGCCCTGATTCAGCTGGGCCACCTTTCCAACATCAATCTGGCCGCCCTGAAACCATTCGATATCGGGCTCATTCAGCGAAACGCCATTGAAGGGACAAGCGACGGGGAGTTGTTCTGCCGCCAGATGGCCGGGGATCCCATGGAGATCCTGGTTTCCCCCTATGTTGCCAATGAAGTCTATCCTGTGGAAATGGCCTTTCGCAGAGACGGGATCAAAATCAACTGGGGTTTTCTGAGAGAGCGGCTGAAAATTTTGAATAACCTGTATGCCCTTACCCTGGTTGAACTGCCGGGGAGCTTATACACCCCGGTGACAGAAGAGAAAATGGTTTTTAACTGGCTCAGGGAGTCCGGGAACCGGGTGATCTGGCTGATTAATCCCGTGGCGGAGCAGTTCGAGCAGAACCTGGCTGAGATCAGTCTTCTTAAAAGCCTGGATCTGGAGGTGGATCTGGTGATCAACAACACGGCACCAATCACCAATCAGGATCTGTTAATGTATATATGGGAAAAAATCGAACAGCAATCCGGACAGGAAATCGTGGGAATGGTTCCCCATGTCAGAAACCTGGAGAACAGCTTTGGCCGCATGGCGGAAAAGACAGCCCGAGCACTGCCCAGCCTGATCGACCGTCTTATCATCCCGCCACAGAATGCCTGACAGGAATCAGCGCTTGATTTTCCGCAGCAGTTTATCGAAATTGAACCCTTTGATCTTGTGCTTGACTTCCCCTTCGACAATGTAGGAAATCTCCTGCATCATTCCCTTGCAGAAATAGACCGGAATTTTCATTTTTGATTCGTAGGAGGTGACCTTTTTCTCCAGTTCCAGGATCTGGGAGTTCTGCGTCGTACCACTGGTCTCGATGACAATTCCGGATCGTTTCTTCTCCATAAAAATCCGTTTGCCCTTCAACCCGGCCAGGGTTTTGATGGAAGACCGAAAGCGCCGGATGTTGTCGATGATGTTGCTGACATACTCATCGTGTTCAAAAACCCCGTGGTAGGTCAGGACATCGGTTTCAGAGAGAAAGATCGCATATCCGTGTCCTTCCGGAATTCCTTTCCAGCTCAGAATCCGGCTATCTCCCAGTTTCTTGTGTTCTTTTTCTTCAGGCTCGTTGTTTTTCGACGACCTTCTGGACGACGGCGACTGGTCATCCATCAGTGGCAGATCGCTGATCCCGTATACCATCACCAGTTGGGGGACCTTATCGATAAACCCCTGCTCCAGCTGGCCCACAAATTTATGCAGCTTGATACACTCTTCACAGTGCTGGTTAATCACCGTTATGACAAGAATCGCTCGACCGTTCAGCTGACGCAGCAGCTTTTTAAAGTCTTCATCCTTGTATACACCTCCCAGTTTTTTTATCCGATTGGTCGCCATTTATCGCCTGTCTATCCGCCCATTCATTGATCTGCTTCCGGATATCGCCGCTTAAACTCTTTACCGAATCTCAGGAATCTGTTGAAATCCAGAAAAGGGGTATAAGGGGGGTATCTGGGGGGAACCGTTTCCCGGGAACGATATCAATAATCACTATCAAACGTATAATTTTGAGGCTCAACCTGTAAATGAATATTATCCATAAAAAGTTCAAAACGGACTCCCTGGACGGGGACTGGGTCATTACGATCGGCAATTTTGACGGCTATCATCTGGGACACCAGAAACTGGTTCAGCAGGTGCTGAAAGACACCAAAGAGATGAATATCAAAGGGGGCGTCGTGACCTTTGAGCCCCACCCCAAGAAAGTACTGCAGACGCAGATTCCCTTTCGTCATATCTATGATCTGCCCAGTAAGTGCAGTTTCATGGAAAAAGGAGGTCTGGACGCCTGTTTTATTATCCCGTTCACCACCAAGTTCGCCAAAATGGACCCCCACCAGTTTCTGGAGAAGCTCTTCAGCTTGGTTAACCTGAAGAAGATCGTTGTCGGCTATGATTTCAATTTCGGGAAAGCAAGGGAAGGATCGGCCCGTCTGATGAAGCAGGAAGCCGCCAAAAGAGGAATCGCGTTTCTGCAGATGGCAGCCGTTCAAATAGATGGCCTCACTGTATCCAGCACCATGATCCGAAGGCTTCTCTTCGAAGGAGATTTTGACAAGGTCACCCAGTTCCTCGGTCGTCCCTGGAGCATCAACGGTGAGGTCCGGGAAGGTAAAAAACTGGGCCATACCCTGGGGTTCCCGACCATCAACCTGGAACCGGACGTACTCCTGCCCCTGAGAAAAGGGGTTTATACCTGCCAGGTGCTCCTGGGAGAACGGTTGATCGACGGTGTCTGCAATGTGGGCTACAATCCGACGTTTGAAGGCACTGCCCTCAAAGTGGAAACCCATCTCTTCGATTTCAATGAAAAAATCTATGGCGAGTCTGTCAGTGTCATCCCGGAGAAGTTTCTGCGGGATGAAACAAAATTCGAATCCATCGACGCCTTGAAGGCTCAGATTCAAAAAGATGTGGAGACTGCAAAGGCCTATTTCAAGGAAAAAGTTGATTAAGAAGCTGTTGATACTGGTTTTGCTGGCAGGTTTTTCCATCACCGCTTTGGCAGAAGAACCTGTCCAGCACCTGACTATTGGCGGGGCTGTGCGCCTGGGAAGTTTTGACCTGAGCAAAGGCGCCAAGAATGCTTTAAAGCCGTCGGTATACTACGAACAGGAAAAGCTGGAAAACGCGCTGGGAAAATTTCTGTTTTTCAATTACAGCTATCAGGCGTTTGATATTGGCATGCGCTGGATGCGCTATTCAATGGAAGGGTCCAATGATACCCTGGACCAAATCCTGGATCTGGACTACCTGTTGATCACCGCTTCATATGCTTTTCTGGAGGGGGACTTTCTGCATCCTGACCTGGATTCCCGGTTGGGTTTAACGGTTGGAACAGGTCAGAACCTTTACAAACTGACAACAAAGAGCAGCAGTGCCCTGGCCAGCCAGAGTGTTGATCAATCGATCTCATCAACGGGACCGACTTATCTGGGGGAACTGTTTTTTGAAGCCGTCACCCGCAGCGGATGGGGATACCGGTTGGGGTACTTCGGTATCGATACCAGCCATTCCAAGAAAAGCAACGGTTTCACCCCGAGCGGATCGTCCAGTGTGAATGTCTATATGACAATCCTCTGGCGATACTAAGTTCCTATATTTTATCAATCATTTCCGCCATCTTCCGATTTTTTCATATTCAAATCCTCTTTTTTTTAGTAAACTTTGAAAGTTTATCTAAAAAGCACCTTTGACAAACCAACATGCCCTGGTGGGGCACAACGAAGCATGAGAATCGTACTCGGTAAGCATCCGTGTCTGGTACAAACCTGTTTCAGACCAGACACTCTGTCCGGATTGTGAAGTGATATTCTCATACAAACAAAATCCAGATGCAGGTGAAAAATGGAGTTAATCCTTGAAGATGGCTCAGTCCTCTCCGGTAATCATTTTGGGTCCCCAAACTCAGTCGCCGGTGAAGTGGTTTTTAATACCGGTATGGTGGGATATCCCGAAACCATGACCGACCCTTCATACCAGGGACAGATCCTGGTATTCACCTTTCCGTTGATCGGCAACTATGGGGTGCCCGATAATCTTGTGAAGGATGACCTGCTTGTTCATTTCGAATCCAGAAAGATTCATGTCAAGGGAATCATTATCACTTCGCTGACAACTGAGTACTCTCACTGGAAAGCGGTCCGAAGTCTTGAAGACTGGATGATCGAACATAAAATCCCCGGCATCGAGGGCGTTGATACCCGGGCGTTGACAAAAATTCTGCGCTCCGCCGGGACCCAGTTGGGAAAAATGGTGATGCGGGACAGGGACATCGCCTTTTATGATCCGAACCTGGAAAACCTGGTGGCACAGGTCAGTATCAAGGAACCGAAATTATATGAGAAGGGCGGGAAGCGGGTCATATTGATTGATACGGGATGCAAAAAAAACATCATCCGCAGTTTTCTGAATCGGGGGGTATCCGTGCTCAGGGTTCCCTGGGACTATGACTATTCGGGGGAAAAATTTGACGGGATCATGCTCTCGAACGGTCCCGGCGACCCCACCATGATACCGGAGACCATTGAGATCTTAAGGAAGCAGCTCGATAAGGACAAACCCATCTTTGGCATCTGCCTGGGACACCAGATCCTGGCTCTCGCTGCAGGTGCGGAGAGTTACAAGCTGAAGTTCGGGCATCGGTCACAGAATCAGCCCTGTATTCTGGTCGGATCCAAGCGCTGTTTTATCACTTCGCAAAATCATGGTTTTGCCATTGACGATCAGACGCTGCCGGAAAACTGGAGCCCCTGGTTTTTCAATGCCAATGACGGCAGCAATGAGGGCATCCGGCACACCACCAAACCGATCCGCAGTGTGCAATTTCACCCTGAGGCCATGCCCGGACCCGAAGATACCAATTTTCTGTTCGATGAATTTGTCCAAATGCTCTAGATTTCATTGATGATAAAAAAACCGGGAACTATTCACCTGTATACGCCGCAAAGGGTTTGTGTTTCAAGAAACGCATGAATCCTCCTGGAGCTCCTGGAAGCCATCCATGGCTTCCAAAGTTCTTGAAAAACAAACCCTTCGGGACTGAGCGGAAATCAAACTGGATAGATACAAAAACTGTAACTATTCAGCACCCTAACAAGGAATTCGTGTTACAATTAGAAACAGTTACACAGAAGTTTCGCGAGCAGTCATGATCAGTCTGTCATTGAACTCATTCTCGACGGCCATCCATGGCCATCTTCCGAGGGCGGTCGTTGACATCGCCATCCTGGCGATGCTTAACCACTTCCAATCCGTTCAAAAACAGACCGATCATGACTTCCGAATGATAGTCCTTTATATAACCTAAAAGGTAACTATTCACCTGTATACGCCCCAAAGGGTTTGTGTTTCAAGAAACGCATGAATCCTCCTGGAGCTCCTGGAAGCCATCCATGGCTTCCAAGGTTCTTGAAACACAAACCCTTCGGGGCTGA
>JAHJRI010000268.1 GCA_018830885.1 bacterium
GGATTGGTTTTACTAAGCAAAAGCGATAACCCCAAAGTCAGATTGGTATTTTCATTTTACTTCCCCGTTTTCATAGGATTTTTGACAGAACCTGTTTGAATTTTATAGTACGTGATTTCGTACGCAAACACAACCACAATTTCAATTTCTGAATTAGAGGGAGCTTTGTAACTGACTTATCAGAGAGATGAATGCCGAAGAGAATGCTAACCTTGGAAAGATGGCGTCCCCACCAAGACTCGAACTTGGAGCTGAGGATTAGGAATCCTCAGGGATTATTCTCAAATACGTTGTTTTTATGACGGTTTCGAGCTTGATAGAAAATCTGTTGTGGATTGGGCGTGGATTGAAGGACATCTTACTGTCTGGGATTAAGTTAAAGCTTCTGATTTAACTTGCTATTTGATGCTTATTTGAGATGTCTGAAGGTCAATGCAATTTCCCGAAAGCCGAAACCTTCACTTCTCTCTTAAAAGTAAAAATCTGTACCACCTCCACTATTTTACCTCCAATACCTTCCATATCAATCACTTCTCTTGTGATTTATTTTCTAAATTTCTGCGATGATTAGTAATTTTAAACACAAAAATGACGGGTTTAGTTGTTAAACGTATTGTTTAACAACTAAACAATACGTTTTGTAATTAAGACAGTTTAACTAATATTGATTGTTAAAAAGGTTATCTCACAAGGCCATTACGACATACAAAGTGGTGTTCGTAACTAGGCTATTCCACACTTAACAGACTGCAATATCCAGAATGGTGCAGAACATGCATGGTGCAAATGCGTGTATCTGTGCTATGCTTCAAGATTGACCAACCGAGATCTCGTAAACCAGGATGGAAAGCCTGTAATAGTAGCACTAAATCCTTGCTTACGGGACTAAATTGAATAAGGAGATAAGATGGACCCAATCAGACTATTGAAAGTAACAGCCTGTGCCTCTCTATTGTTTCTGGCAACCATGATTCTTGGTCAACCGTTGACAGCCGAGACTTATAAAGCCCAGGTATCCAGCCAGATGCCGGTAAAACATCCCATTACAACAGCGATGGATTTGTTCGTAAAAACAGCCAACGAGAACAGCAATGGCCGCTTAGAGCTGTCCCATTTTTCGTCTGGTCAATTGCTGAATGACAAGGAGGTCCCCAATGCCATCAATAAGGGCACCATTCAGTTGGCCCAGACCTTTTTTGTCTGGTGGAGCGGTAAGGTTCCGGAACTGTATCCTTATGGGGGAAAGCAACCGCTTACATTTGATCATACCATGAGATTTTTCCGGGGGCCCCTGGATAATCACTTCAAGGAAACCCTGGCTAAAGCCAATGCAGCCGGAAAAACCGATGCCAAGTTGATTGCACCAATTCTCTATGGGTTTAATGGTGGCTATATTCTCAACAAGCCGGTTAAGGGTTTCGGGGATATGAAGGGATTCAAGATCAGGATTCCGACGCGTATACTGGCGGCCGAAGTGACTGCCCTGGACGGTGTTCCAACTGTTATGAGTTCAGCCGATGTCTATATGTCGTTGCAGCGAAACACCATTCAGGGAGCTATGGCGGGTCTGACCACATTTTATGCTCGTAAATGGTATGAGGGAGCGAAATACATCTTCGTCCTCAGGCCGTTGCCGACCGATTTTCATATTGTTGCCAATCTTACCTGGTTTAACAGCCTGCCGGCAGATCTTCAGCAGGTCATCATGGATGCGGGAAAGGTCGCCACAGAAGCCTCGACGAAGATGGTTATTGCAATGGAAGATGAAATTGAGTCCATGCTGAAGGCCAAAGGCGTTGAAATTTACAGAGTAAGCACCGAAGATTATCAGAAAAACTACGCCCCAGTTGTCGAACTGGCCCTCAGAAATGCTGCCATTAAGTCTTCCGGACAGGAATTGACTGACAAATGGGATTCGTGGGTTGACGCCACCCGGTAAACAGGAGAGCTATGAAGCAGCTAATGAGAAGGATTGAGGGGGGAGTCGGGGCTTTGTCTTCAATCGGTAGTTTTTTTGCCGGAACGGTGTTGCTGGCTATGATCATTGTGATCGTATTTGAAGTAGTAATGCGGAAGGCTTTCAATGCCCCAACCATGTGGTCCATTGAACTGGTTACATTCCTGATGGTTTGGTTCGGATTTTTGACATTGGCCGTCATACAGAAAAGAGGTCGGCATGTACACGTCGACCTCTTTGTTGGGCGCATGGATGTCAGGACCCGGACAATATGGCAAACTGTACCATTGCTGTTTTCAATCCTGTTTACCATGATTATTATTTATTATACAATGGAAGACTTTCTGGATGTCTGGAGGTCGGACGAGACCACCAACAGTATCTGGGGGCCTCCCATCTGGCCAGTCAAACTGGCACTGCCGGTTGGCGGCGTCCTTCTGTTCATTCAGCTTTTATCCGATTTTTTTAGCAACACACTCAAGTTGGTAGATGGATCCTGGTCAGATCAGCCGGGTGTTAAAAAAGATTTGGACTATTCAATCAAGCCTTTTTTTAAGTTTCTGCTTGTCTTTCTAATCTCGGCAGGTGTGGGGTTCTGGCTGATGCTTGGATCTCCCATTATTGGTCTGTTCTGTCTATTATTGACGATGCTTTTTGCCGGTGTTCCTATTTTTGTTACGCTGGGACTGTTGGGGATGACCGGACTCTATTTTAATTTTGGCGGCTTTATAGCCATCAGTCAGGTTCCGGGAATTATCGATTCCAATCTGGGTAGTTTTACGCTGGCAGCGCTGCCGCCGTTTATTCTGTCCGGTTTTATCCTGCAGCGATCCGGTGCCGGGGAAGAGCTTTACGATTTTTTCAGTAAGTGGATCGGACGACTGCCTGGCGGCTTGGGGATTTCGACGACCCTGTCATGTGCCTTTTTTGCCGCCATATCCATTTCCAGCGTGGCTACCGTTGCAACGATTGGGTTAATTGCCATTCCAGCTCTTGTCAAACGGAAATACGACCCTGGCTTCTCCTATGGACTGGTCGGTTCGGGCTCGACCCTGGGCATTATGATACCGCCCTCTGGAACAATGATCCTCTACGCCATGGTTACCGAGGAATCGCTGGGCCAGCTTCTCGTTGCCGGACTGATACCAGGGTTGGTGCTGGCCGGTTTGTTTATTATTTATACGATCGTCTACGCTATCCGTACTGATACTTACGACAAAGAAGAACCTCCATCAATGGAGGAGCGGTGGCGGTCTACCGGCAAAGCTATCTGGACCATTCTGGTCCCGTTTATCATTGTTTTTGGGATTTTCAGCGGTGTCTTTACAGTACTGGAATGTGGTGCGGTGGCGGCACTCTATACCCTTATCATGGTGCTGGTTCGACGTAAGATTGGCCTGAAAGATATTCCCGGCATGCTGTCCGAGTGCGGAATCAATGCCGGTTTTATCATCATCATCATAGCCGGCGCCATGATACTGGGGCGTTTTATTACGCTTTCACAGGTGCCGCAGATGGCGATGGAATCCATTACCGAAATGAATCTGGCGCCCGGTCTGGTGATCACATTGATTATCTGTATGCTGACTCTCATGGGGATGTTCCTGGAAGTGGCGTCGATCATGCTGATCACGCTGCCCATCATTTATCCGGTGGTTATCGGACTGGGTTATAACGGCATCTGGTTCGCCGTCCTGATGACCATCGTTATGGAACTGGCGATTATTACACCGCCGGTGGGTATGAACCTATATGTCATCCAGGGTTTCACAGGGGACAAGATGTCGACGATTATCAGGGGAACGGTCCCCTTCTTTTTCCTAATGGTTCTGGGGATGTTCATCATCTACTTCTTCCCACAAATAAGCCTTTTTTTACCGCGGTTTGTGGGATTTTAATTGAAAAACTGGAAAGGGAATTCATGACATACACGGGAGATTTTTACAAACCGATTCCCACACCCACAAACAGTCCAATTGAACAATCGACTGATATTTTTACAAAGAGGTCCATATGGGAATGACGATGGCAGAAAAGGTTCTGGCGCGCACATCCGGGCAGGATGTCGTTGAAGCAGGACAGAATGTTACTGCAAGAATTGATAGAATGATGACCCATGAGGGGTTTGTGATGTGCGCTATGACACTTCAAGGGATGAAAATCGAAAAACTGAATGATCCGGACAAAGTGGTGGTGCTGTTTGATCACTATTTCCCCGCTCCTGAACCCAAATATGCGGAATATCACGATTTCAGCCGCAAAGCGGTAAAGGCGTTCGGTATTAAAAACTACCTGGGATACCCAGGTGTCTGCCACCAGGTGATGTGCGAGAAGGGATTTGTCCTGCCCGGCCAGTTGATCCTTGGCACCGATTCCCACTCCTCAACCTATGGTGCGCTGGGAGCGGCCGGCGCCGGCATTGGAACAACCGAAATGAGCTATGCCATGGCCACCGGGGAGCTCTGGATGCAGGTGCCAAAAACCATACGCATCAACCTGGAGGGTGAGCCCGGCAACGGTCTTTCGGCAAAGGATATGATTCTTTATATTGCCGGAAAATATGGGACGGATTTCGCCCAGTATAAGTCGATTGAATTTGTCGGCCCCCTGGCTGAACAGATGAGCATCTCCGGGCGCATGACAGTCTCCAACATGGGCATTGAGGTTGGTGCCAAATTCGCGCTCTTCGAGGCAGATCAGAAAACCCTGGACTTTTTGAAGCCGGTTGGCAAAGGACCCGCTGCCGTTTTTAAATCGGATGACGATGCTGTTTTTGAAGAGGAGCTGACTGTGGATATCAGCAGTCTGGAACCGCAGGTGGCCTGTCCCCATAATCCGGGGAATGCCAAGACAATCAGCGAAGTCGGTGACGTTGCCGTGGACCAGGTCTACCTGGGATCCTGCACCAACGGACGTATCGAAGATATGGCTGTTGCGGCAAAAATACTGAAGGGAAAAAAGGTTAGTGATAGTACCCGTCTGCTGGTGAATCCGGCATCCAGGGAAGTACTGATGGATATGATTAAAACCGGATATCTCGAAATCCTGATGGAAGCAGGAGCACACATGATAACACCAGGTTGCGGGGCCTGCCTGGGTGGACATCTCGGACTTATCGGTAAAGGCGAAACTTGTCTGGCATCCACCAACCGAAATTTTCCAGGCAGAATGGGAAGCGGTGAATCATTCGTCTATCTCGGATCACCGGCAACGGTGGCAGCTTCGGCTATTACCGGAAAGATTACAGATCCCAGGGAATTCTGGCAGGGCACTTCATTTTAAGGAGACACACAATGGAAAAGATAAAGGGATCTGTTTGGAAGTTTTCAGACAATATTGATACTGATGTTCTGGCCCCCATGCAATCAATGAATCTTCCCTGGGAAGAACGAAAAGGAAAAATTCTTCACACACGGCCAGGTTTTGTGAATGATGTAAAGGAAGGGGATATTATCGTTGCCGGCAAAAACTGGGGCTGCGGCTCAAGCCGCGAGCAGGCGGCAGAAAATATTAAAAACCTGGGAATTTCGGCTGTCGTAGCAGAATCCTTTGGACGCATCTTTTTCCGCAATGCGATTGCGATTGCGCTGCCGGCAGTGGCATGCCCGGGGATAACCGATGCATTTGACGAAGGGGACGAACTGGAGCTCGACCTGAAAGCGTCAACAGTGAGAAACGTCACAAAGAATACGACACTGGATGCAATCGCCTATACCAAAGACATGGTCGCCATGATTGATAAAGGCGGTATGCTGGCCGTGCTTCAGGAGAAGTTGGGAGGACAGTAACACCTATACGGAATACTTCTGTTCCAGGTCGTAAAATTCAGGAAGCCTGACAATCCTGGTAAACTCTTCAAAGGTAGCCAGGTTATCCTGGTAATCCTTCGTATGGCCTTTGGTTTTCAGTTCAGCAACAGCATCTTTGATCGCTTTGGCCGCAGCAAAGATCGTGGTCAGGGGATAACCGACGATCTGGTATCCCAGCTCTTCAAATTCCTCTAAAGGCAGTATCGGTGAAAGGCCACCCTCGATCATATTCGCTACCAGCGGCGCATCGGGAACATTTTCCCGGATAATTCGGTACTCCTCCTTCGACCCTGGTGCTTCCACAAATATCTGATCTGCACCAAGTTCATAGTAGCGGTTCGCTCGTTTGATAGCTTCATCCATGCCCAGAGGACCGAGCGCATCCGTCCTGGCAAGGATCGAAAATGAGTCCGGATCGCTTCTTGCTTCAAGGGCTGCCAGCAGTTTCTGTTCATATTCCTCCATGGGCACCACCTGTTTACCCACCATATGCCCGCATCGCTTGGGCCATACCTGGTCTTCCAACATCATCCCTTTTGCTCCGACAGCCTCTAGTTCTTTGACAGAACGAATAACATTAATAGGACCACCATAGCCTGTGTCACCATCAACCATAACCGGAATCGAGACAGCGCGAGAGACGTGACCGGCCATGCGAACAATTTCTGTCTGGGTTAACAGGCCGAAATCCGGTGCGGCCAGCATAGACCCGGAATATCCAAAGCCGGAAAGCATCACGAAGGGAAATCCGGCCATTTCGATGATTCGCGCGCTCAGCGCATCATGGCAACAGAGGGAAATGATTGTTTTGCCTGATCCTAGAAGTTCTTTTATATTTTTCACATCTTTTTTTTCATTCATAGCTGTTTTCCTAAATTATTTAAAAATGCGATGTTTGCTAAGGTAATCTATCTATTTGTGAGTCTGCTCCGAAAAGTCGGAGAGCTTAAAAAATGTTAAGATAATACTTGCAATAACAGATATATAATATATAATAAACTAATATAAAACAACTTATCTGTAAACCTGCAAAAAAAAACGCGACATGTTCAA
>JAHJRI010000269.1 GCA_018830885.1 bacterium
GGAATTCAAGAATGACGGGTCATCCATCACCGAAGGCATTGGTATCATGCGGCTGGTTGAAAACTTCAGACGCGCCAGGGTTGATGAGGCCTTTACCCTTCCTGATCAGGATATCGTAACGGTTGCCCATTATCTGAAGCAGCACGACGCTCTGGTCGTCGGCAGCAGCGCGGCCCTGAATCTGGCCGGTGCATTAAAAACAGCAGTAACCCACGGTCCCGGAAAACGCATCCTGACAGTGATCTGTGACGGCGGCGAACGTTCCTATTCGAAACTTTACAATCCGGATTTTCTCAGAGAAAAAAACCTGGACCCGTCCAATATCAATCTGAAGGCATTGATCGAGAAGTATCAGGCAGAGGCAGGCATGTGAGCCGATGGGGGCTGACCGTGGTGATGACGATCCTTCTGGCAATCATCATCAAATCCGACAGCAGAACCGGAGAAGAACCAGACCGGTATCTGATCCTGCACGGATTGACAACGTTGACAGCCGTCGGTATGGGTTATACCGGGGGTCAGGTTCTTTTTGGATAGCGTCTCCGTTAGCGCACACCCCATCATTCATCCTTTTTACCACGCTTCCAGTTAAAGGGTTTACCAGGAATTCATGTTCAGGAGTTGTTGATATGAGAACTTTAAAAATGGTTTCACTTATAATAAGCTTGCTACTGCTGTTCAGTCTTTCTCCCCTGTCCGCCGCCGATTTCGCTCACACGATCGATGTGAAAAAGGTCCAGTTTCAATGGTCGGTAGACGGCGAGAACCTCCGCATCGGTCTCAGCGGTCAAACCGACGGCTGGGTTGCTATCGGTTTCAATCCCACCCAGAAAATGAAGGATGCCAACATTATCATTGGTTATGTCAAGCAAGGTAAGGTCTATATTTCCGATGACTTTGGGACGGCTCAGAAAAAGCACAGCGCGGATAGTAGACTCGGTGGAAAGGAAAATGTCAGCGCCGTTTCCGGTTCTGAAAAGGGAGGGGTGACCTCCCTGCAGTTCACGATCCCGCTGGATTCAAAGGATATTAAGGACACCGTGATCGACCCGAAAAAATCAACTGTTGTCATGCTCGCCACCGGAAGGCGCGACAGCTTCCGCCTCAGCCACAATTTTATCGCCGTTCTCGACGTCAACCTGGAGACAGGAACATACCAGCAACGTTAACCGAACGAACCCTGTTAAAAGCCCCATGACGCCATTTCACCGCTGATTCTGGAAACGGGTTGCATTGGGCCTGTTTCCGTCGGGTAGAACCGATCGACCTGGCCATGATCCAATGCCGTTAACTTAAGGGCACCTTGAATAAATGGAACTCAGTCAGCATCAAAGGGTTGGTGTTTCAAGAACCTTGGAAGCCAGAGATGGCTTCCCGGAGCTCCAGGAAGGATGAATGCGTTTCTTGAAAATCGGAACCGTTGGTGCGGATACATTCACTTAAGTTAACGACTTTGGGCCATGACCTGGTTTATTCCTTGAGCCTGGCACTGGCTTGGTTTATACTGACAACAGGACTGGAGCGTCCCATTTGAACGATCGAACACCAGACAGGTGCACGTCCAGTAGACCGCTGCGAACCGGCGGCATGGCTGCGGTCGACCATTAACGTGCGTTTACAGGAGAATTACAATGAAACACATGGGTGAGATGTTGATGAGCCGGGCCTCTTTCTCGGAGATTGTCATGGGGAATACAGCCCTGGTTCGAGCCATGGTGGAAGCAGGAACGCAGGTGGTCACATCCTACCCAGGGTCCCCAACCCCGGAGATTGCAACGGCCATCCGATCGATTCCAGCTGCTGAACGTCCATTTTACTTCGAGTTCTCTACCAACGAGAAAGTAGCCACCGAAGTAGCCTACGGGGCAGCCGTCAACGGACATCTCTCAACCGTTTTTTTCAAGAGTGTCGGTCTGAATGTCGCGGCAGATGTCTTTGTCCAGTTGAGCCTGATGAACATCATCGGCGGCATGGTTGTGGTCCTGGGCGACGATCCCGGCGTCAACTCGTCCCAGAACGAGCAGGACAACCGACATTTTGCCTATTTAAGCTATACACCGCTATTCGAGCCGACCGATCCGACAGAGGTTTATCAGTTCTACCTGAAAGCGGCGGCACTTTCCAGGGAGAAAGGGATGCCGGTCATCCTGCGGCTGACAACCCATGTCTGCCATCAGAAGGAGCGGGTTACCTTCGGTGACTATGAGCCCCTGACGCCTGATCGGTCTCCCCGGTTTGACGTGCAGAACGGTCCCTATATTCCCATTGCCAGTCTGGTCTTTCCCCAGAAACAGAGAGCCCTGGAAAACCTGCAGGCAGTCAGGGAATGGGCGGAACGGTCAGACATCAACCGGATCGTGGATCACGGAAACAACAAGCGGGGGATTATCACCTCGGGTCTGCCTTTCTCTTCGCTGCTGGATGTCCTGGAAAACGCCCGGGCCAAACCCGATGTCCTGAAGCTGGGTCTGGCCTATCCGGTTGCCACAGATACGGTAAGACGGTTTCTTGAGACCCACGAGGAGGTCAAAATCCTGGAGGAGCTGGATGATCAGATGGAAAAACAGATCAAGGCCATGGCCTACGATGCCAATCTCAGGACCCGCATCATCGGTAAAACCGACCTGGACGACTGGATGGGCGAGTATACGCCGGGCAAGATTTACCAGGTGCTGGTCAAGACCTGGCCTGATCTGTTGCCTGCCAAAAAAATACCAACGGCCGACAAGCCCCATGCACCGGCAAGACCGGCTCAGCTGTGTCCGGGCTGTGGTCACCGCAGCGCTTTTCATGCTGTCAAAAAAGCACTGGCAGAGACCGATATCACCGTGGCGGACATCGGGTGTCATACGCTCGGTTTTCAGCCGCCCTACAACATGGGCCAGTTGCTGATGTGCATGGGTTCCGCCACCAGTATCGGTGCCGGTCTTTCCCTCTTCAACACGACCCGCAAGGTGGTGGTTTTCATGGGCGATTCCACCTTTTTCCATGCCGCGCTACCGGGTGTGGTGAACGCTCTCTTCAACCGCCACAACCTGACCATGGTGCTCATGGAAAACGGAACAACTGCCATGACCGGTCACCAGGACCATGCCGCCTCCGGAAAGAATTTCAATGATGTCACCGATGCCATCCCGGTGCGGTCAGTTTTGGAAGGTCTTGGGGTCAGGCATATCCACGAGGCGGATGCCTACCGCATGGACAAGATTGAGCAGATGGTCCGGCAGGCCGTCGATGAAGAGGGATTCAGTGTCGTAATCGCCAAACACCCCTGTATGCTGAAACAGACAAGGGAAAAGCGGCAGAAAGGGGGCTATGAACAGCGACACGTCGCCATCGACCAGGAGACCTGCGAGCGGATCAACGAGTGTATAGAGGTCTTTGCCTGCCCCACCTTTACCCGCCAGCCCGACGGCAGCGTTGTCGTCAACGAGGAGCTGTGCATCGGCGACGGCTCTTGTATCAAAACATGTCCCGCCAGCGCCATCGGGTACCCGAAACTGAACCCATAAAGGAGATAAGCCGTGAGAACGTTTAGCATTTACATGACGGGTGTCGGCGGACAGGGTATTGGTCTGATCAGTGAAATCGTCCTCCGCGCGGCCGATCATGCCGGTTTCAAAGTCAAAAGCGTGGATACCCACGGCCTGGCACAGAGGGGCGGGATCGTGGTCTCACAACTGCGGATCGGGGACAGGGTAAACACGCCCTTGATTCCGGAGGGGGAAGCAGACCTGGTGATTGCACTGGAACGACATGAAGCACTGCGTGGTATGAACAGCGCCCTGGCCGACGGCGGTTCCCTGGTATACTACGATACCGTCTGGCAACCCCTGGAAGTCCGTCTGAACGAAGCGGATGAAGTGACAACCGAATTGATCGCCCGGAGTTGCCAGAGCAGGAAGATCGCCCATATTGTTGTCGCAACCCCACTTGACGACGTCCGCATGCAGAACATCGCCGTTCTGCGGGAAATCAACGCCAGGAACCTGATTCCAGGTATCGGAACAGCACACTACCGGCAGGCAATGACGGACCTGATGAGCGGTTCGATGCTGAATGCCAATCTGGCCCTGTTCGACCAGACCTGACCTGGCCTGCCACTCCCGATGCCACAGGGTCAGGATAACCGCCGCAATATGCAACGAAACAAGAACATAGCCGACATGGACCACGACACCCGCCCCTCTGCCGGTTCAAACCGGCCGGGGAAATGAAAAAACCGTGGTGTGCTGGTAGAATTGACCCGGTTCGAGGCGGGTCGAGGGAAACGTCGGCTGATTCGGGGAGTCCGGGAAATGCTGAGTTTCCAGACAGAGTCCCGACCTTTTTTGATAGGGGGTGCCCCCTTTGCCGATGATGCTGCCATCGAGAAAATTGCCTGTGTAAAACTGGACGCCCGGTTGGGTTGTATGGACCTCCAGTATCCTGCCAGAGACAGGCTCCTGTACCCGAGCCGCCAGCGTCGGTTTGCCGTTCGCAGGGGGCAGTACAAAATTGTGATCGAAACCGCCGGCAATGGCCAGCTGCCGGTAGTCGCTGGTAATCCGGTCCCCGATAACTGCAGAGGTTCTGAAATCCATCGGCGTGTCTTCGACCGACCTCACTTCGCCTGTTGGCAGCAGGTCGCTGTTCATGGGGGTGAAACGGTCGGCCTGCAGCATGATTTCATGTCCCAGGATATCGCCGGTGCCTGCCAGGTTAAAATAGGTATGGTTGCTCAGATTGATGATCGTTGTCCGATCTGTCTCAGCCCGGTAATCGATCTGTAATGCATGATTCACAGTAAGGGTATAAATCACGCAGACCGACAGGGTGCCGGGATACCCCTCCTCCCCATCACTACTGAGGTAATTCAGCTCCAGGACCCCGCCTTTGTCCCCTGAAGTCGCAACGGCCTGCCAAACCATCTTGTCGAACCCCCTGTACCCTCCATGCAGGTGGGTCTGACCGACATTGGTGGATACCTGGTGCGGAACGCCGTCCAGGACAAAACGCCCGTTACGGATCCGGTTGGCATATCGCCCGACGATACAACCGAAATAGACCGGGTTTTCCAGATAGCCCTCTGCTCCAGCATATCCCAGAACGATGTCTCCCGGTCGACCATCACGGTCCGGCACCATCAGGGAGGTAATGATCCCGCCGTAGTTGGTGATTCCCACCGACATCCCCTCCTTGTTTGTGAGCGTGTATAGATCAAATTCCTCTCCGTCAGGCGTCACACCAAACGACTGCCTCTCAATATTCATTGTGGTTATCCTTTAACAAATAGGGTGACAGCATACCTATTAAATAGGGTGACAAATTAAATAGGGTGACAGCATACCTTAAATAGGGTGACAGCATACCTATTATTTAAATTGATGATTGCATCACATGATTGCATTGCTCGGTCTCCTACTCTGTCTGGAAAACAGCATACTGAAATCCAGAGACAAATACCATCCCATTGAATCACACTTTCAGAAACTTCGGAGTTCACAGAATCGTTTGATCAATTCTAATTCGCCCCTGTCTGGTGTAACCCCTTAATTTCCGAAAGTCGCGCCGGCTGACGGAATAAGGTGAAACCATACCTGTGATTTGGAATGCGGATCATGCCAGCTGATTTCTTAAACCATCACCCGCTGCCATGGTTTCGTTTCAGCGAATACGCGAGCATTTCAATAGTGGCTAAAATTCATATAATTGGTTGACTCTGCCCACTTAATATGGAACTTTTCTTGGCAGATAACGACCAATGTTATGAAACGTAAATAAGAAAAAGCAAAACCAGTAAAAACATTTAGGGCACCTTGATTAATTAAAATTATCGAGATTACCCGCACAAAGGGTTGATCTTTCAAGAAACGCACGAGTCCATCCATGGAGCTCCTGGAAGCCATCCATGGCTTCCCAGGTTCTTGAAAGATCGCCCCTTTGATGCTTGGCTGAGTTCCAGTTAATCAAGGTGCCCTATAGTAAGTGACAGAATATTGACTATTTGAAAATTGTCAGATGGTTTTTATTCCACTCAAACCACTGCCTATTCCTATCCAAGTGAAACCTAATCAGAATATGAAAATCAGGAAATTTGATCTCGATGACCGAGAACAAGTTGTAAATCTATGGATTCAGTGCAAGTTGACTGTTGCCTGGAATGATCCGTATAAGGATATTCAAAGAAAAATGAAAGTCGACCCGGATCTATTCCTTGTCGGAGAACTATCTGGAAATATAGTAGCGACTGTCATGGGAGGATATGAGGGACATCGAGGCTGGATCAACTATCTTGCCGTATCGCCACATCATCGAAAAAAAGGTTTTGGACAGCGGATCATGGTGGAAGTTGAGGAAATGTTGAAACAGAAAGGGTGTCCCAAAATCAATCTTCAAGTTCGTGAATCCAATAAAGACGTGATTTTGTTCTACGAAGCAATTGGCTATGGCATAGACAAGGTTGTCGGGCTAGGCAAAAGACTTGAGGAAGATTCCGGTAAATCCGACTAACGTTTGACTCCAGTTTTACGCAATCCGTCTCTCCAGACAACGCCGCAAAAAACACCGTTTTATTTTTAAAATCAGGTGACAAATCAGGTGACAGTATACTTATTATTCGTGAAATCAGGTGATGAAATCAGGTGACAGTATACATATTAATCGGGATGTGTATCATGTTACCGGATTTCCATGTCACCGGATTTACTTTAGAAAAATTCAAGTCGACACCGGTCTTAGCAGAAGCATAAATCAGCATTTACGATAATTTAAATCAGGTGACAGCATACCTATTATTCGAGATGTGTATCATGTTACCAGATTTAGGATTTAACTAGAAATAGGTATCATGTCACCGGATTTAATGATGATGATGTTGAGAAAAAATGGATAGCTTTGCTAAAGTAAAAATGTACCAGTAAGAGTGATAACGATCACGCAAAAATGTACCACCCCAAAATCAGGTGACAGCATACCTATTATTCGAGATGTGTATCATGTCACCGGATTTGGATGTAAAAAATAGGTATCATGTCACCGGATTTATCACCGGATTTGGATGTAAGAAATAGGTATCATGTCACCGGATTTGTAGGTATCATGTCACCGGATTTATACCTATTATTCGAGATGTGTATCATGTCACCGGATTTATCACCGGATTTGGATGTAAGAAATAGGTATCATGTCACCGGATTTCACCGGATTTCCATGTCACCGAATTTAGAATAAAGACCATCCGCTTGGGAAGCATTTTGCATAGCCAGTTGATCCAGCAAACGCGTGCATGATTATCATTATGATGATGTTGAGAAAAAATGGATGAGAATCGCAAAATCATCATCTTCGATGGTATCTGTAATTTATGCAATGCCGGTGTAAACTTTATCATCAAACGAGATCCAACAGGGGTGTTCTCGTTTACCCCCATGCAGAGCGACATTTCGCAAAAACTGATAAAACAGTACCACACGGCAGCCTTCGATTTTGATACCTTTCTTCTCATCAAAAACGGTGTCTGCTATGAACGGTCGGATGCCATCCTGGAGATAATGACAGATCTTTCCGGATACTGGTCTATCCTGCGGTTCTTCAGATTTGTACCGAAACCGATTCGTGATTATTGTTATAACCTCGTTGCTAGAAACAGGTATCAACTCTTCGGGAAACGGAACCACTGCATGGTGCCGATTCAGGATATTCGAAAAAGATTTATAGAATCATAAACCCAGGGTGCTCTCGGCCTGAGTTGAATAACCCACTTTGACAGCAGGGAGGGGTAAGCCGGAAACCGTTTCCACAGCTGACCGGGAGGTTGGTATGTGACAGCTGGTTTTTCCGACATCTCAGGGTCGGGGGCACCAAAAACATGTGGGGTTGTGATCATAACCGCTTCAAGAGGTTATTTATTCAGAAAAACGCATGAATCCATCCCTGGAACTCCTGGAATCCATCCCTGGCTTCCAAGGTTTTCTGAACAAACAACCTCTTTCCGCTTACAGATACCCATACATATTTGGTGCACCCTCAGGGTCATTTTGTCTGACAACATTCGCCGGTTCACGTTATCACGTTTAGCAGCAAGGCGACCATTGCATCATTCCCGTTCTCAAACCGAATTGTGCCTGTTCCGGGGAATCGACGCATCCGGGTTCAGAAAAATGCTGCCTGAAAAAGACCCCCGGTATCGAATCATTTCTGGAAACAAAAGAAACTAGAAACCAATTGACAATTCGAACCTGTTGCTGTAATTTTTCCCTGCGCTCTAATCAGGTTTGCGTTCAGCTTACCCGCAGTTGATATCGGTTCATCGTGGACATCGGACAGAAGCCAGGAACCAGAAAGCGGTATTGCCCGGCTCGAGACTTCAGGCACGTGTATTTGCAGGTATAAATAATTTTCAAGGTACGCATCATGGATCGGCGAACGTTTCTCAAGACCGCTGGCTTGGGCAGTATCACTTTTGCCTATGGCTGCAATCAAAGCAAAGAAAAGCATCTATTCTCAGTTGTCACCGCTCCGGAGGATATGGTGACCGGGAAAGCGACCTGGTATGCTTCCACTTGTGCCGAATGTCCCGCAGGCTGCGGTGTGATTGCAAAAAACCGTGAAGGCCGAATCATTAAGCTGGAAGGGAATCCCAACCACCCTGTCAACAACGGGAAACTCTGTATCAGGGGACAGTCTGCCCTGCAGGCTGTTTACGATCCCGACAGGCTTGCAACACCCAAATTGAAAGTCAACGGGGTTTTCAAAGATATCGGATTCGACCAGGCATTTGCCGTGCTGCAGGAAAAAATCAAAAAAGCAGGCAGCGGGGGGGAAAATCGGATCAAAATGGTTTCAGGGATCGTCGGCGATCCGCTGTACAAGCTGTTTTCAATCAGCCTGAGTGAATGGCATGCCGGCCCCCCCATGCTGTATGAACCCTTTGCCCAGGACTCACTGAAAGCCGCACACCAGGTGCTGCTTTCCAGAAACCAACTCCCCACGTTTCAGCTCGAAAAATCCGATTTTATCCTCGGTTTTGGTGCTGACTTCCTGGAGACATGGCTGTCTCCAGTGGAATATGCCGGTAAATTCAAAGCGATGCATGGTATTACCAACGGTAAAAAGGGACGTTTTATCCATGTCGCTCCCTACATGTCCCTGACCGCTGCCAACGCGGATAAATATCTATGTGTCAAACCGGGGACAGAGGTCATCGTGGCACTCGGCATCATCAACCGCCTGCTGGAAAAAGCACCGGCCGGAGACTTTCCCCAGCCATTCATCGATCAATTGAAACAGGTTGTCAGCCCATACAGTGCTGAGTCAGTTACAAAAGAAACCGGGCTGGCGCCAGCAGACCAGGAAACCCTGGTCCGGAACCTGCTGTCGGCAAAGCATCCACTGGTACTGGGTGGCGCCACACCGACGCAATCTTCTTTCGCCCTGGAGATGTCGGTAACCCTGATCAACCTCATCCTGGATCACCAGTTATCCCTGTATGACTTTAACAGCCGACATGGCATCGAAAAAGTCAATACCACCGCTGACGTCATCCGCTACATCAATACCGCCAGCAGCGAACCCACCGATCTGTTTCTCTTTTACCAGACAAACCCGTTGTTCACGCTGCCACCGGACATCGGGCTGGAGAAGATTTTCAACAACAATACGATATTTAAAGTCAGCTTCTCCAATTTCCTGGACGAGACATCCGAAGCTTCCGACCTGGTGTTTCCGGTCAAACTCTATCTGGAGGGCTGGGATGTTTATGAAAGCAAAACCGGCATGGTATCGACATCTCAACCGGCCATGGGTCGCCTGACCAAAGCCTCCCCCATTGGTGATCTGTTCATCCGGTTAACCAGCCAGGAAAAGACCTATAGCAACTACCAGCATTTTCTGATGGACCAGATGCTTCCCAAAAGCGATACCGAAAACCCGGAACCCTGGTTTAAAATGATAGAGGCGGGTGGCAACTTTGAATTCCCGACAAAAGCAGAATCCGCTGGTTTTTCCCTGAACCCGGAGTCTGTCAGGACACTGGAAAAAGCGCTGGCCGGAACCCCCCCAGCGGCTGCAGACCAGCTTACCTTTCTGGCGGTTCCATCCCTGCGTCACTATGATGGGCGCGGTGGCAACAAGGCCTGGCTCAGCGAGATACCGGACCCCATAACCAGTATCGCCTGGGAATCGATGCTGATGATTCATCCGGAAACACTGGCAAAACAGGGGCTCAAACAGGGAGATCTCCTGAATCTCGAAGCGGGCGGCAGGTCCATCCAGGCACCGGTCTATTCATACAGTGGTGTCTGCCCGGGCCTGGTCGTGATGCAGACCGGTATGGGGCACCAGAATTTTGGGCGTTACGCGGCTGGATTCGGCAGCAACCCCCTCCAGCTTTTGGGTGGTCAAACCGGTTCGGAAGCGGTCGCTTTTTCCTACCTGACTCCCCTTTCTGGCTTGAAAAAAACAGGCACCGTGGATCCGCTGCCCAAGACTGACGGCAGCCGATCCCAGTACGAACGGAAGATCGCCGTTTCGGAAGTCGCCGGTCATGAAAACAAGGATGCCCACGTCAAAGAAGGATTGACGATGAATACCTTCCCCGTGACGCTCCCAGTGGAGGAAGGTTATT
The DNA here is from genome assembly GCA_018830885.1 of bacterium. Lineage (GTDB taxonomy): Bacteria > SAR324 > SAR324 > XYD2-FULL-50-16 > XYD2-FULL-50-16 > JAHJRI01. The sequence continues at coordinate 10,607 of JAHJRI010000269.1, forward strand.
CCGACAAGCGGGATGTGTATTCTGCACATGCCCATGAGGGGTACCGCTGGGGACTGATCGTGGACCTGGACCGGTGCATCGGCTGTGCGGCCTGTGTGGCCAGTTGCTATGCCGAAAACAATATCGGCGTGGTTGGAAAAACACAGATTGCCAATGGACGGGAGATGTCCTGGCTGAGAATCGAACGCTATGAGGACCTGTCTGACAAGGAGAGACTGATTTTTCTGCCGATGCTGTGCCAGCATTGTGACAATGCCCCCTGTGAGGCTGTCTGTCCGGTTTATGCCCCCTATCATAACAAAGAGGGGCTCAACAGCCAGATTTACAACCGGTGTATCGGCACCCGTTTCTGCGCCCAGAACTGTCCTTACAAAGTCAGACGGTTTAACTGGCTTGACTGGGAGTGGCCGGAACCGCTCAACCTCCAGCTGAACCCCAATGTTACCGTCCGGAGCAAGGGGGTCATGGAGAAATGTTCCTTTTGCGTACAGCGGATTAAAGAGGCCCACAACCAGGCAAAAAATGAAAACCGGCCGATCCGTGACGGGGAGATACAACCGGCCTGCGTCCAGACCTGTCCGACCAATGCCCTGGTATTCGGCAATTTCCTGGACAAAAACAGCACACTCTATACCCTGGCCAAGGACCCGAGAGCGTACCAGGTATTGGGATATTTAAACACCAAACCGGCTGTTATCTATCTGAAGAAGATAATACAGCCGGTATAAACCCTTTTTCAAACCGGTCATCGTTTAGGCGTGTCCCGGCTGCAAGGCACGACACGGGTGGCAAACAGGACCGGACTGACGGAAAGGACCGTGTCGCACACCCATCGGTTGACCCTGAAGGGTGAGAAGATGACTTGTTTTCAATCTCAGATGTGAGTAGCGTATGTCCCAATTGACTTTTGAACAGATCAACTCGGCGGTTTTAACAACGTTGATCAAGCCCACGCCCAGATACTGGCGTTTCGTGGGTCTTGCATTTGTCGGCATCCTCATATTCCTTGGCTGCTGGGCCTATCAATTGTCCATGGGACTGGGTGTCGCCGGGATGAACACCCCCGTCCACTGGGGAACCTACCTGATTAATTTCGTTTTCTGGGTGGGGATTGCCCATTCCGGGACGCTGATCTCCGCCATCCTGTTTCTGTTCCGGGCTGGCTGGCGGAATCCGATTGCCAGGGCAGCAGAAACCATGACGGTTTTTGCCGTCATGATCGCCGGTATGTATCCCCTCATCCATCTGGGCAGGGTCTGGGTCGTTTTCTATATGCTGCCCCTTCCCAACCAGCGATTTTTGTGGCCCAACTTCCAGTCCCCCTTGATTTTTGATATTGTGGCCATCAGTACCTATTTTACCGTCAGCAGCATGTTCTGGTATACCGGGATGGTCCCCGACTTCGCTATTATCCGGGACCGGGCAGAGGGTGTCCGGAAAAAAATCTTCAGCGCCCTGGCCCTGGGCTGGACAGGAGAAACCGGTCAGTGGTTGAACTATTCAAGAGGATACCTGCTCTTCGCCGGTCTTGCCACGCCCCTGGTCATTTCCGTCCACAGCGTCGTTTCCTGGGACTTTGCCCTGGGGGTCACACCCGGCTGGCATACCACCATCTTCGCGCCCTATTTTGTCGCCGGTGCGATCCATTCGGGTCTGGCCATGGTGTTGACCCTGATGATCCCGCTCCGCAAGCTTTTCCATTATGAGAAGATCATCACGGTCGAGGTATTGGAGAGCGTCGCGAAAACCATTATTTTTACCGGACTGATCGTCGGTTTTGCCTATGGCACCGAAATTTTTATCGCCTGGTACAGCCGCAGTATTGTTGAAATGGAATCATTCTGGTGGCGGGCCTTTGGTGACTACGACATCCAGTACTGGATCATGGTGATCTGCAATACCGCTATTCCCCTGCTGTTTCTGATAAAAAAGATCAGGACGCGGATCATCCCCCTCTTTATTATCTCGATCTTTGTCAATATCGGGATGTGGATGGAACGCTTCGTTATCATTATTGGCAGCGTGGCACACGATTTTCTGCCCAACGCCTGGGGTCATTACAGTCCGACTCCGATCGAATTCGTTTTCATGCTGGGCGGTTTCTGTATTTTTATTTTTCTTTTCCTGCTCTTTGCCAAACATCTTCCCTCCGTTTCCATGACTGAAATGAAGGAGCTTATTCATCACGAGGAAGAACATCATGAGCACTGAGACAACAACGATCACGGGACTCTTTGACACGGAGTCGGCAACCCTGTCGGCCGTCAGGGAAATTCAGGCGCAGGGCTGGAAAGTGAAGGAGGTTCACTCTCCGATTCCCAGTGACAAATTGGCCGCAGCGCTGAATAGAAAAAAGAGTGTCATCGGCTGGTTTACCTTGACCGGCGGAGTGACCGGGTTTATCTCCGGGTTTTCCCTGGCGATCTTTGCCGCCACCCGGTGGAGCCTGATCGTCGGGGGGAAACCGATTGTTTCCTGGATTCCTTTTTTCGTGATTGCATTTGAATTTACCATTTTGTTTGCTGTCCTGGGAAACGTGGCGGGACTGGTCACCCAGATCGGGATACCGGCCAAGATGGGGGCAAACTACCATCCTGACTGTTCAGGGTCCGTATACGGTGTTCTGGCGGAATCCACACCGGAAGATGCAGAGAAACTCAGGTTATTACTTCAGAATAAAGGCGCGACAACACCTTAGGTGATTGGATTGTGCAGACAGGATTCATCGGGGGGTCCGGTTTGACACCGGTCTTCGATCTGGTCATCTAATACATTGGAAACAACTTATGAATTCAGCAATAACGCAACATCCTGCGGCTGGCTTTAAACCTGTCCTGCTGATTTTTACGTTTCTGGCGGGCGCGGGATTCCTATATTTTGTCTACCTGGCGACCGGTTCTCATCCGGAAAAGGCGTGGCTTGTCTTTCTGGTCAACTTCCTGCTTTTTACGTCGCTGTCCCTGGGAGCCCTGCTTTTTTCGACCATCATGCATTTCACCCAGGCAAAATGGTGTCAGCGGCTTGCCGGTGTTGCAGAGGCCTTTTCCGCCTTTTTCCCGGTTTCCCTGGTGCTTTTCCTGGTTCTGTTTCTCGGTCGCAGCCATTTATTTACCTGGATCGGTGAGGATCTGCACGGAAAGGAAGCCTGGTTGAATATCCCCTTTCTGTTCACCCGGATCCTGGTCGGATTGGCGATTCTTTATGGGCTGGGGATTGGTTATGTGGTTCACAGCCTCAAATTCAGGTTGAGCCGCAAGCAGGATATCACCCGGCTGAAGCAGTTTCTGTTTAATCGGTGGCAGGATCCGAGCACCGGACTGGACAAAACGAAACGACACATGACCTTTCTCGCCGGCTGGTATATGTTCGCATTTGCGCTGGTGCTGGCTCTGGTCGGATTCGATCTGGTCATGAGCATGGACCCGCACTGGTACTCCACCCTGTTTGGCGCATACACGTTCATCAAGGCCATCTATGCCGGATTTGGCGCACTGATCATTGCAGCCGCCGTCCTACACCTGTCGTCTGCCAATCGTTTTACGCTTTCCGGTTCCCAGTTCAGGGATCTCAGCACCCTGTTTTTCGGTTTTGCCATTGTCTGGGGAGATTTTTTCTATGCCCAGTTTCTGGTCATCTGGTATGGGAATATTCCGGAAGAAACCACCTATATCATTGAAAGAACCATGACCTCCCCATGGAGTTCCATTGCCTGGGCCGTCTTTCTGGTCTGTTTCATCATGCCCTTTGTTGTTTTGTTGCGCGGCAAATTCAAGGAAACCCCCCAATTCATGATTGTCATCTGCTCGCTGGTGATAACGGGATTCTGGCTGGAGCATTTCCTCCTGCTGGCACCCAACTATCTGCATGGCGCGCACGGTTTTCCGATCGGCATCAATGAAGTGGTCATCACCATCGGCTTTCTGTCGCTGTTTGCTCTCTCCGTCATCCTGTATCTGAAACAATTTCCTGATCTCCTGGAAAGCGAAGCCGGGGAGGTGGTATAATGGAATTTTTGATTGCCACGGTCACCCTGCTGACCATCATCCTCTTGATTGTTCTGATCGGCACCCGAGGCAGACCGATGATGGCCGTATCTCAATTCCGGTCTTTTTTAACCGGAGTCAATGAGAACAAGGTTCAGCTGTCTATCTTTATCCTGCTGATCCTGCTGAGTGCCGCCGTGATTTATTATTTCTTCGTGATGCCCGACCTGGATGCGGGACCGGTTCAACCCATTTCGTTCAGCCACCGACTCCATGCCGGGGATAAGAACATCGATTGCCGGTTCTGTCATTCCTATGTGGACCGATCGATCCATCCCGGTATTCCGGCAGTGGAAAAATGTCTTTTCTGTCACAACTTTATTATCGCCAATCACCCGGAAATCCTGAAGGAGCACGCTTACTTCAACAGCCAGACGCCGACACCGTGGGCCAAGGTTTTTTATCTGCCGGAACACGTCGTGTTCAACCACGAACGGCACATCAAGAAGGAGATCCAGTGTGAAGCATGTCACGGAAATGTCAAAGGCACAGACAGACTGAAATTTGTTGAATTCCAAATGGGCTTTTGTGTAGAGTGCCACAGGGCTAAAGATGCCAATCTGGACTGCTGGCTTGCCTGTCACAATTAAATAAAGGAGTGAACACCTTGTCCGAGAACTTGACGACCAATGAAGGCCCTAACTATTTGACATCCAAGGGGTTTTCCCTGACAGCCGCAGTATGGATGATTGTTGCCACCCTGGTGGGGCTGACCGCTGCCATCGAGCTGGTCGCTCCCGATCTGGCGGGAAACGTCGCCTGGCTGCTCTTTTCCCGACTCAGGCCCATGCATGTCAATCTGGTGCTCTTCGGATTTGTCGTCCCGGGACTGCTGGCCGCGGTATTCTACATGTTTCCCAGATTGCTGAACACGCCGATTTTCAGCGACAAGCTGGGATTCGTAACGGTGGTCATCTGGAACATCATGCTGGTGGCGGTGGTGGTCACTCTGGGCATGGGAATCACCCAGGGCAGGGAGTATGCGGAACTGGTCTGGCCCATCGATCTGATGGTGGTTGGGGCTTTCGTGCTCATCTTTATCAATCTGATCATGACGGTTCACCGCAGACAGGAAAAGATCCTCTACGCCTCGATCTGGTATGCGCTGGCAGCCATAGTGCTGACTGCCGTTACCTACAGCCTGGGGAATGTGATCTGGCGGCCCCACACCGGCGCACTGATGGGTATACCGGACGCCATCATGCTCTGGTTTTATGGCCACAACATCTTCGGCCTGCTGCTGACCCCGCTGTCGATTGCCGTCGCCTATTATATCGTACCCCAGGTCTGCCGGTCACCCTTGTTCAGCCATACCCTTTCCCTCCTGGGTTTCTGGTCGATCCTGGTCATATACACGCACATCGGAACCCATCACCTGCTTCAGGTTCCCGTTCCGACGTGGCTGAAGGTTGTTGCCATTGTTGACAGTGTGGCGATGGTGATTCCGGTGATGGCATTCCTGATCAACATCTGGTATACGATCCGGGGAAAGCTCAGCCTGATTCAGGCGGACATCGGGGGAAAATTCGTGTTGATCGGCACCATCATGTATTTTATTGTCAGCATCCGGGGGTCAATGATGTCACTTCCTGACGTCCAGCGCGTGACCCATTTCAGTCACTGGGTGGTCGGTCATGCCCATGTCGGCGTGCTGGGATTTGCCGGTATGATCTCCCTGGGCGGGGTGTACTTCATTTTGCCCAGAATCACCGGGAAACCCCTTTTCAGCCCCTTTCTGGCCAACCTGCATTACTGGCTGGTGCTGATCGGGATCACGGGCTTTGCCATTATCCTGACCATTTCCGGCCTGATCCAGGGGCATGCCTGGCTGAACGGAGAAACTGTCTACCGGGTGCTGCCCCAGATTCATATTTACAACGTGATCAGGGCTTCATTCGGCGTACTGATTTTTGTTTCTTCTTTGTTAGGCTTTTACAATATTACCCGATCGATCTTTTTTAATTACGGAGAACGCCCGTGAAAATGACACCCGTGGCAATCATTGCCGGAAGCCTGCTCATTCTGATCGCCGTGATTATGGTTGTGATCATTCTGCCCTATGCAGATACCAACAAGACCATACCTTCGGATCTGTTCAGAACCCGGACAGCCATGGAGGAAAGTGGTCGACATCTGTACATCGCCAACGGCTGCGTGTATTGTCATACCCAGTCCATCAGAAGCATCGACTGGGGTCTGGGCGCCGAAAGAATTGCCCAGGCCGGCGATTACACCCAGGATCTCCCCATTTTACTCGGCTCCCAGAGGACTGGTCCCGATCTTTCCCAGGAAGGGGGCGAACATCCCAATGACTGGCACCTGGCCCATTTCACCAATCCCAGAACTACCCGGCCATTGTCGATCATGCCACCGTTCGCTTTTTTGCAGGCCCCTGAGATGGACCAGTTGACCACCTATGTGCAAAGCCTGGGTCTGACCCATGCCGATGCAAGAATGCAACGGCAGGATCAGTGGAAACAGGCATCCATTCAGGCGTATGAAGCCGGCATCGAACAGAATGTCCAATGGCTCCACCAGAACGTGCCCCAGGGATGGAGAACGATTCCCTCCCCCTATGCTGCCACGGCAGCGGGTCTCGCCAGAGGTGAGAAGATATACCAGGATTTCTGTTTCGGTTGCCACGGACCGGTCGGGGACGGGATGGGACCTGCCCAGCCCTTTCTTTATCCACCGCCTCTGAATTTTACCATCCTGAAAGGCAGGGGGGTCAGCGGTGGCATTATCTATTACCAGATCATGAACGGCATCACCGGCACGGCCATGCCCTATTTTAAAAGGGAACTGGAATCGGAAAAGATCTGGGACGTGGGGAACTATATCGCAACATACTTTATCAACGAAATAGATGCCAACCAGGAGCCGAAGGGCATCGATGCCGCATATGAGAAATAGGGTGTAACTATGTACTATCCATATTTTTTATTCTATATCCTGATCGGCGTTTCGATCGGTCTGGTGGTGTTTATCTGGGCTTTACGGAACGGGCAGTTTTCCGATCAGCAAAGAGCCCGATTTCTGGCGCTCGAAGACGATCCACCCGTCGCAGTGAAAAGCAGCGGCAAAGGCGGGTTTGAAATTTACACCCTGTTTTTTCTGGCCGTGGCAGGGATCGTCAGCAGCTTTGCGATCATCGCTTATGCGCTTTTGTCCCGTTAGCGGGCACCGGTGGTTTGCTGATTTTCATCTGAGCCGGCAAGACCCGGCATCCGGATATCTTGAGGGCAGCGAAACAGTCAGCGATACCCGCCGGAAAACAGGTGCCAGTTCAGTATAAGGGGTTAAAAAAACAGTTACGAAGCATACTGGCTCATAAATATAAAAAGGGAAGCAAGATGAGGTTTTTTGAACTGTTGAATTATCAGCACGTGATGGGATCGATCCTGGTCGCTCTCATCGTCCTGGTTCTGTTTGCCGTTGGTCTGGCATTTATGCCGCTGGTCCATTCGAAAAACCAGACGTCCCCTTCCAAGGAGACCCACACGTTTGCTGACAATATCGAGGAAGGGAATGGTCCGTTTCCGCTTGTCCTGGCATTGATTATTACGGGAACGCTGCTGTGGGCGATTTTCTACATCCTGTACTACGGTTTTTCGGAGGTAAATATTTAACATGACCCAGACGAAACAAAAACAGTCTATGGTACAGACCTGGTTCTGGATCGTTTCCCTGATTCTTCTGATCGTCTTTGTCGGAGTCCTGACCTTTTCCGTGGTCACTGACAAGGGGATGCCCCCATGGGATTACGGAACCGTCAAATTCCTGCCGTCCGAATCCCCCTATGCGACTTATCAGAAGCTGCCATTTCCGCAACATATTAGAGGCAAAGGAGGCAATTAGATGAAACGACTTCTGTTTATGGGAGCCTTTCTCGTCATCGCCGGGTATGGTCTTTATACCGCTGTTAATCTTTATGACAAATATATGGTTGTCGGCAGAATGCGGGAAACCCCGCTTGTCAGGCCTCACGAAAGACCGTTGCTCATCATGGAAACCGGGACCGTGCCCATCCAGGGTGGGGATGAAATGGTCCGTATGGCTCTAAAAAAGGACGCCCTGCCGGAGTCGATGACGACCCGGAAGTCGCTGGTTGAGTTTGGCAAACTGGAATACCAGGCCTTCTGTTCCCACTGCCATGGCAACGATCTGGATGGTCAGGGAACGGTGGGACAGAGTTTTAACCCCCTCCCCACCGACCTGACAATTCCACGGGTCGTGCAATTAAGCGATGCCAGCATCTTTGCCGCCATCAGCTATGGCACCAAGCGGTCACCGGCGCTTGCCTCAAGCATGTCCGTGGACAGCAGAAATGCCGTCGTCCGTTATATTCGCTCCAGGCAGGGTGCAAAATAAGGCCCCGTTCTCCAGGGTTCCGATGAAAAACCAACCCGCCTGCAAGCTCTGCGGCCTGCCTGTCAAGGAACTGAGACTCAACCCGGACCCTGGAAAAGACCGATTCTGCTGCAATGGCTGTCGAATGGTCTATTCCATGTTGATGGAATCGGATCAGTTCAAGAACGAAACCGATTTTACGCAGACCGACCTGTATAAACGGTGCGTTGCTGCCGGTATTATTCCCGACACCAGCCGCATTCAGCCTGAATCATCCACTCCCGGCATGACGGCAACGGATGCCGGTACTTCCTCTCAGAGGGCTTACTCCCCGGAACCCGCCGAGAAAGTGCCGGACGAAACGCTTACCTGCTCTTTTACCGTCGGGAACATGTGGTGCCCGGCCTGTGCCTGGATTGTAGAGGATGCACTCCGAAAAACCAAAGGGGTGGTCCAGGCCAGCTGCAATTTTTCCAGCGACCGGGGAAAAGTGCTCTACGATCCGGTCAAAACCAAACCGGATACCCTGCTCAAGGTCGTTGAAAATCTCGGATACAGTGCATCCCCATTGGAGCAGTCGCAAAAAAGGTCGATCCGGGAGTTCGTCCGACTGGCGGTGACCCTGTTCCTGACCATGAACATCATGATGTTCAGCTGGTCGATCTATTCAGGCTTTTTCTGGAAGCTCTCCGGAGAATCCGTGCAGTTGCTGTCATGGCCCGTTTTGATCATGGCGACAGTGGTACTGGTCTACGGGGGATATCCCATTTTCAGCCGAGCCCTGGCCGGTATCAGGGCCGGCGCCCCCGGAATGGAAACCCTGATTGCCACGGGCTCGCTCACGACTTATGTGGCCAGCCTGTTTAACGTCGTGGCCGGCAGTCTGCACCTGTATTTCGACGCCTCCGCCATGCTCATTCTGCTGATCCTGATTGGAAAAAGGCTGGAACAGTCCGCCCGAGACAGAATCAGTGCCGGGCTGGCCGATTTTTTTTCACTGGCACCGGAAAAGGTCAAACTCTGTTCCGATCAATTTCCCAACGGTCGTTATGTTTCCGTCAAGCAGCTCTCCAGGGAGGATATTTTCCTGGCTGAACAAGGTGAAATTCTGGCGGCGGATGGCACGATCGTCGACGGGGCCGCCATCATTGATGAATCTTCTATCACCGGGGAGGTGAAGCCGGTCAAGGGGAAAATATACGACGGGGTTAAAAGTGGAAGCCGGATCATATCCGGAAAGATCCGGGTGAAGGCGACCCAGGTTGGCAGCGATTCTGTCCTGGGAAAAATGATGGCCATTATGGAAAACAGCCTGTCGGGCAAAACCCAGAAAACAGCCCGTTTTGAAGGACTGCTGAAATATTTTGTCCCGACTGTTATCAGTCTGGCTGTACTGACGTTTCTGGCCGGCTTTCTTTCCGGTCTGAGTAACGCCGATGCATTCAATCGGGCCATCTCCGTCCTGGTGATTTCCTGCCCCTGTGCACTGGGAATTGCCATCCCCCTGGCACTGGTCGCCGGGGTCTCCATTGCCGGAAAATCCGGCATTCTGGTCAGGAATTTTGAGGCCTTTGAAAAAATTGAAACCCTTGACTGCATCGTCTTTGATAAAACCGGGACCCTGACAACCGGAAAAATGCAGCTGCTGGAGATTCGGACTGCCAGCCATTTTTCCAGGGACCAGGTCCTGGGGCTTGCCTCTGCTCTGGAAGCCGAATCCGATCACTACATCGCACACACGTTGAAAACCCATGCCCTGGACAATGGCATACTGCCGCTGCCGGTTGGAAAAATTCGACATTATGAAACCGGTATCGCAGGCGAATTCGATGGGAGCACAATCCGCCTGGGCAGCCGGGACTTCGCCGGGATTGAAACCACCGCCCCGATGAACCCTGCCGATTTGAATGCGGGCGAGCGCCAGGTGGTGACGGAAATATTTCTGACAGTGAATGGCACCCTGGTGGCCACCATCATCTTTGGGGATACGATTCGCAGCGGTGTCCGGAAACTGATCGCGCACCTGCGGCAGATGCGGCACATCGTGTTTCTGCTTTCCGGGGACGCTTCTGCGGCAACCCACGCTGCAGCCTTATCTGCAGGGATAGACAGAGAGCAGAGCCACGGTGGGGTACTGCCGCATGAAAAGGCGGCGTTTATCCGACAACTCCAACAGACAGGAAAAACAGTGGCCATGGTCGGCGATGGCGTCAATGACGCACCTGCCATGGCCGAGTCGGACCTGGCCGTTGCCGTGCATTCAGGTCTGAATCCGGGAGACGGAGTCGCCGCTATCACGCTGATGCAGGAGGATCCGGTGCAACTCCTGAATTTTCTGCATCTCGCCAGGCTGGTAAACCGGACGGTGAAACAGAATCTGGTGGGGGCGCTGGTCTACAATCTGATCGGCATCCCCGTCGCGGCCAGCGGCATGCTCAATCCCATCATCGCCGTTACCGCCATGCTGTTCAGCAGCCTTTCCGTCACCTTTAACACCCTGTTCCTGGTCAGGCGAAATGTGGCTCAATTCACCAGAGGCGTCCCTCAACGGATTTCGGTCAAAACTGAATCCCCTTGATGATAAAGTATCCCCCCATGACGATCATTGTGAGTGCTCCGATTTTATAGATCAGACTCCGTCGGGTCAGCCATTTCAGTCCGGCCAGTTTTCCCACCAGCAACAGTGCAGGGACGGTGCCAAGGCCAAAGGCCAGCAAGAGGATCATGCCCTTGACAAACCCGGTCTGCATCGAGCTCGCTTCCATCCCGGCCCGGGCTGCCGCGATCAGGGCGGTATAAACCGGACCACAGGGCAGCAATCCCAGAAGCAGTCCAATTGGATAGTAGGCAGCGATCGATTTGGATCGAATTAAACGACCATATCCTCCGGCCAGGAAACTCTGTAACCGGGAATGATCTCCGAAACACTGAATCCTGGTCAACCAGCCGCTCATCATCAGGCCCATGACCACAATCAGCACACCGGAGAAAATCAATACCCCTTTCTGAACGTCGGCGATACGGGATGTCACCATGGTAAACGAACCCGTAGCCCCCATGATACCGCCCAGAAGGGTGTATGTGGTTAGCCGGCCGGCGTTATAGAGCAGATGGGGCCATGTCGTATTTGCGGTCCTCAGGTTCAGGGAGAGCGAAATAACGATGGGCCCGCACATACCGATGCAGTGCCCGAACCCGACCGTAAATCCGGTCGCCAGAAATACCCAGACCAGCGGGTCAATAGATGACATCGAAGATAAAATGAGCGGTTCCCTTTTCGGGGATGGTTACAGTCGCACGCCAGAGCGTAATACCAGTGGGGCAGCGGACAAAAATACCGGTGCCCTCGTATTTGCCCGGGCTCACAGGCTCTAATGTCACATGATTGGGCCCCATATACATGCCCGGCATGCTCAGGTCGATAAACGGATTCTGGAGCGTCGGCACCCCGGTGATAGCGACCTGAAATGTCAGGTCCGCCATTGCTTTAACGGGCTTCGGCAGAATATTCAGGGTAACTGTCCCCTGGGCCAGTGTCTGCACACAAGCGACATGGTGAATGTCACATTTTGTGATGCCTCTGTTCTCCTTCCCTCCTGCTGCCACCGGGATTGGTAGTACCGTCACCGCCAATAGCAGCAGAACACCACTCAATCCTCTGGTAATGGTTATTTTCTTGATCACATCACTCCCGATCAGTTTAGCTTGATTGATACGATTCACCCCTTTTTCTGAGCAGATGCCGAGACCTGTGCGTCATTGAATTCGCGAGACGCGCAGGGAAGAACGTCGAGAATGAGTTCAATGACACACAGGTCTTAGCGTCTATCGCTGAACCTGCATAGATTCACTTAAAGGCACCTTGATTCATTGGAATTATCGAACCTGCCGCACCAAAGGGGGTATCTTTCAAGAAACGAAAGAGCCCCTCCAGGGTTCTTGAAACATCACCCCTTTGATGCTGACTGAGTTCCAGTTAATCAAGGTGCCCTTAATCCGTTATTTTATTAGGAAATCCCCAGAAGCATATCGCTTAAGATGTTAGATAGTCCGCCACTGGCTGTCAAGAACCGACTCACCTGCCCCGAAAAACAATCAAGAACGTCACTGCCCCGATCAGGCCCATCCCCCCGACAATCGTTATCGATGATAAGGTATTACTTGGCTAGATGACCGTCGTTATGCCAGAATAAGGCATTGAGTAACAATTTCGACACAAGCGCCCAATGCTTCTTCACTCTTGGAAAAGTTGCTGAGACCGGTTCTCACCAGAATTCAAAATGGAGGTGAATTTGAAAAAGAAAAGCAGGTTAAATCGAACCCCGGATTGGATGGATCCCGCAAATGACAGAACAACTCCCTATTCGGAAGAGGAACTGGATCTTTTCGTGGAGGGTTTCATCAACAACATGGGAAGTGACTGGGAGGATCTGGTTTCAAAGCTTGGCGAAGAAAAGGCAAGACGGATTATCAAGCTTGGATTTCGAAAACAGGATGAAAATCATCTGGCCAATATAGAAGCGGACAGCACATTTATCAACTGACATGCGTGTTTTAAAGAAAATATTTGACCAGAACAGAGAATGGGCGGAGAAGGTCAAGGCGTCCGATCCTGATTTTTTCCTGAAACTGTCCGAACAGCAAAATCCTGAATATTTATGGATTGGATGCTCTGACAGTCGTGTCCCGGCCAATCAGATTGTTGGTATGCTTCCGGGTACGATCTTTGTACACCGGAACATTGCAAATGTGGTGGCGCATACAGACCTGAACTGCCTGTCGGTGATCCAGTTCGCCGTTGAAATACTGCAGGTCAAGCACATCATCGTTTGCGGACATTATGACTGCGGCGGTGTTCGGGCCGCCTGGGAGAACAAAGAACATGGGTTGATTGACAACTGGCTGCAGAACATCAAAGATGTCCAGCGCTTTCACAAGGCAAGAATAGACAGCCTGCCCAGTGAAAAGGAAAAAATCGACCTGCTCTGCGAACTGAATGTGATGGAGCAGGTGGTCAATGTCTGCCACACCACCATTGTTCAGACCGCCTGGAAAATAAAACAGGAACTGGCTGTGCATGGTTGGATATACAGTGTTCAAAACGGGATACTGAAAGATTTGAACATCTGTATCACAGATCCAGACGAAATACCTGATACGCAATATCCCGAATAGACCCAAGCTGCACCCGCAGAATCCAAACCGCCGCTTCACCCGGAAAAATTGGAAAATCCTGGAATCAAGCAATTACAGGGGGTTGAACGATGGCAGCCGGCATCGTCTCGGCTTCGATTCTTATTCTGGTCATTTATTTCAGGAAACGCTGGATTTACTGGCAGCATCTCGGAGGAACAACAGCATGCAAATAGAAAACATCCCCTTTGGGGTCACAGACTGGTCCGATGTCGAACGAACCGAACATACCGGTGAGACCGGTGTTGCCTATTGGAAGACTCGCACCTTTAGCGGTATCCGGGTTCGACTGGTGGACTACTCGCCGGGTTATCTGGCCGATCACTGGTGCAGCAAAGGGCATATCCTGTTCTGTCTTGAAGGTGAGTTGCATACCGAACTGGAGGATGGCCGTCAATACGTTCTCAAACCGGGGATGAGCTATCAGGTCGCCGATAAGGCTGAGCGCCATCGGTCATCCACCGCAACGGGAGCAAGGCTTTTTATTGTTGATTAGGACAATGGCAGGTATATCATCCTGCTGGCGTTTGAACCTGAAATAGAAAAGAGAAGGTTGAACGAGTATGAATAGCTACAGTGTCATCGGTCTGATCGCAGCGATTTGCACAACCGTTTCCTTTATGCCGCAAGCCATAAAAATCATAAGAACCAGACAGACCAAAGACCTGTCCCTGGGCATGTATGCGATTCTGACATCCGGCATCTTTTTCTGGTTGCTTTATGGAATTCTGGTCAGAGATGTCCCCTTAATTGCTGCGAATCTGATATCATTTGTTTTTACATTCACCATCCTGGTTTTAAAAATCAGGTATAAGTAACCGGACTTGAGCCAAATTGTCACCATGATGGTGTGAACCGATTTTCAGGTACATTTTTTGAAGATTCCAAAGACTGTCTTGAACGACGCTGCCGGATAAGGGCCGGAATAATGCCCGGTTTCCTGATTTGTTGATTGAAAAGAGACTGCCGCTGGTTTTTCACTGCATGGACGAATACTGATACACCCAATGACGACGCTCACCAGTATCCGGAAAAGCCGATAAAATTCCCCATTGAGGAGACCTAAAATGCATAACGGGCCGGAGCGAAGCGACACAATTGAAATGAGGTGTGTGATCCGGTTTGTATAAATCTCCGAATGTAAAGAGGAATCAGAACCAAAAAATTGAACCTCTCTGCAGAAGCAGTCATTCTGCCGGGAACCGTGCAGCACAGACAGCAGTGAAATTACAAGAGGTATCAGCTATGTTATCAGCATTCACCGTAAAAGAGGATCTCCTGTCACCGATACCACCGTCAGCCGATCCGAACCAGTTGGCCCATGCCGTCTGGATCGACCTGGTCAATCCCACCACAGAAGAGATTAAAACGGTTGAAACGTTCAGTGGTATCGCGCTGCCCAAAATTCAGGAAACCAAGGAACTGGAAGCCAGTTCCCACTATGAAGTGTATCCGACCGGATTTCAGATCAACTGCCTGTTCCTGGTGAAGGTTGAAGAAACCTTTGAAAATATTACGGCTGCATTTCTGTGCAATAACAGATGTCTCATCAGCCTCTGTTCGCGTGAAATCCCGACCATCCGTCAGCTTCAGCGACAATGGCAGACCGGTACCAGATTAAAAAATGACCCGGTCTCAACCATTGTCGCTTTACTGGAGATAAAGATCGACAGGCTCGCAGATATGTCAGAAGAGGCCTATCTGTCTATTGAAAAAATCAGTCACCAGATATTCCAGAGGGACAATAACGATTTGGAGGAAACCATCGACAATCTGTCCATACAGGATGATTTGATCGGAAAGATACGCCTGTGCCTGATGGACGGGCAGCGGGATTTGAATTTTGTTCTCAGAAGGGGGCACCTGACCGAGGACAATATCAAAAACGTCAACGATATGCTCGAGGACATTAAAACGCTCCTCACGCACAATACGTTTCTCTCAGAAAGAATCGACTTTCTGTTAAATGCGGCACTTGGCTTTATTAATATTGAGCAGAACAAGATTATCAAAATATTCTCCATCGCCGCGGTCGTGCTGATGCCCCCTACCGTTATAGCGAGCATCTATGGCATGAATTTCCACGGTATGCCCGAACTCTCCTGGAAGTGGGGCTATCCGCTATCCCTGCTGCTGATGGTTCTGGCCGGAATCAGCCCTTATCTGTTTTTCAAAAGAAAGGGGTGGTTGTGATACCGGGCCTGAAGAGAACAGCTGAACAGCGCAGCGGATTTGACAGATCAGAACCGCGGGACCAGCACCCCTTCAGGAACCGACTTGGAAAATAGAGTCCCCTTGAAATCAAATTAATGAAAAAACAGATATTGGACCGTTATTCACGGACGCCGGACAACAAGGTCATGATTGCGATTGCGGCAGGGAAAATTGAAGACCTGTACCATGATTTTGACAAACACGCACCGTATGTCAGAAAGGAACTGGACCAGGATCTCGTCGAATACATCATCGACTCAGTCAGTGAAATTGGCGACGAGGATTTTATGATTCAATTTCGCTTTACGACATTGACCGATAAAAGTCTGACGTTCCGTGTTAAATCAAGTATTGAAAATTATTTTCTCTATTTAAAAGAGCTCAAATATCGCGAATTGGCGAGATTGAGACGCTCATTTTTCATCCTTTTTTTTGCCGGACTCTTGATTCTCTCCCTGTCGGTATGGGTCAACCAGAAATTTACCGGTCAAGGGGGGGTCTTCACCCTTGTGTTTGCGGAAGGGCTGACAGTGGCAGCCTGGGTGGCACTGTGGAATGCCATTACCATATTTCTAATCAACTGGGCGCCTCACCGCCGACAGATAAAAATGTACGACCGGGTGGCCCAAGCGACCATACAATTCCATGAATCTTCCCAGAACCAGCAGTGACGATGGTTTAACACCTGCCAACCCGTTTAGTGGATTCGGGAACATTTCTGGCCAGGGCTTTGCAGTCCAGTTGATGCCAGACGTCAGTCCCTGACTGCAACCGGTTTTTATTTTACAAACCTGGCAAAACCACCTATTATTCCAATAGCAAATTAAATTAAATCCTGGACCTATCCCCACCTGAAAAAGATCCTGTGGAAAGGACGAGTGTTTCGTCATGTCGTCCCGGGGACGCGTTGGGTAAACGCAAACCATAAAAATCAAGGAATCCATGGAAAACAAAACCAGATGGCTTTTTATTGATCATGAAAACATCGGCAATATTGAATCCCTGGATACAGGAGAATTTAATAAAATCATTGTTTTTGTGGGAGCAACGCATAAGACATTGAAGATCCGGTTCGTGCAACTGAATCAGAACGTGACGATGGAGGTGATCAAGATAAAGAACGTAGGTCAAAACAACCTCGACTTTCATTTAAGCTATTTTCTGGGCAAGTATGATTTAACAGCGGACAGCGATGTTGAGTTTGTCGTCCTTTCGGCTGACAAGGGATTTGATCATCTGATCCGCTTTATCAGTGATAATGGTCGGTCCTGCTACCGGAGATCATTGTCGACTTTAAAAAAGAGATCCGCCGTGGTTGACACCGATGATGATGCAGAAACAGACACCGACGTCCCCCGTGACACTGACAGCATCCTGCATAAGACAACTTCCAGGAAAAAGAGACCGGCGAAGAAGGCCGCTCCAGAAAAAGTTGTTTCCAGTCCCCAGCCGCCTGAAGACACACAGGCCAGGGTAGCCGATATTATCAGCAAACTGAATAAAATGTCCGGTCAAAGAAGACCCAGAAAGACAAAAACGCTGAAAAACTATATCAAAACCATTCATAAGGGGTTTGAAGATGATATATTTAGACAGTTAATCACCCTGCAGTGTATCGAAGAAAACAAATCATCGATCACCTATTCCATCGATGACAGTCTTTCACCTGATCCTGTCAGTTCTCCCGTGGATACCAAAATTTCAGGTATCATCAGTAAATTAAGGAGCCTGGCCGGTAAACAGAGACCCCGAAAACTCAAAACCCTCTTAAACTATATCAAGAATTTGAAAAAGGGAGATCCGGAAGCCATCATGGCCCTCTTAACCGATCAAAATGTTGTTGTGGTGAGTGAAGACGGGAAAATACAATATAAAGTCTAGCAGGGTGTCGGAAAGAAATCAGATCCAACTGCGCTTATCAAAAAAGGAAAATAGTCCCATATGAGTGTTACAGCATCAGAATTCTGGATAAAGATTCTCCTGTCCATCCTGTGCGGGGGAATGATTGGCATCGAGAGACAGATTAAAGGGAAACCCTCGGGGGTCCGCACCAGTATCTTTATTTGCCTGGGAACCAACATCTTCATCAGCCTGGGCTTTGCCAATGTGGGGGCCAATGTGGATGTCACCCGTGTCCTGGGTCAGGTTGTTACAGGCATCGGTTTTCTTGGCGCCGGCGTGATTATTTCCCGGGAAGGGTTGCTCCTCGGGATCACATCTGCATCGGTAATCTGGGTTCTGGCAGGCATTGGTTCCATGATCGGATTCGGCTATTTTCTGGAATCCATGGTCATCTCTGTCATTACACTCTTGATTCTAATCGGAATAGGACTGATTGAGAACCGGTCCCCCAAGTTGCGGGGGGGTGCCTTCAATCCAAAAAGAAATGGAGAGAACCACGGGGAAGAAAAAGAGAAACAGTAATCCATTATGGCCGATACAAAAATTATTGTCATCCGTCACGGTGAAACCCAGTGGAATATCGAAGGTCGCTGGCAGGGTCATGAGGACAGCCCGCTGACAAAAAAAGGACTTCGACAGGCAGAAGCGGTGGCACATTCGTTGAGAGACTTCAGGATATCGGTGATTTACAGCAGTGATCTCGGCAGAGCGTTTCATACCGCAACCATCATCGCAGAGACGACAGGAAAAACCGTCATCCCCGACGTCCGCCTCAGGGAAAGACACCTGGGGGTCTTTCAAGGTCTGACCAGACCGGAAATGAAGGAACAGCTGCCCGCCGAATTCGAGAAATATCAGAACTCAGATCCCGATCTCGTTATCCCCGGTGGAGAAAGTGCAAGACAACGATATGACAGAAGCATTCGCTGCTTCAATGAGATTGCTGAAAAACATCTCGGGGAAACCATTGTCGTCGTTTCCCACGGTGGTGTCATCAACGGACTGTTCAGGTATGTCATCGGTCTGCCACTTGAAGCGCCCAGGATGTTTAAACTGTGGAACGCCGGAATCAATGCCTTCTCCTACAGTAACAGGACATGGGAACTGCACACCTTTGGCGATATTAATCACCTGAGCCGTATGGGATCGATGGATGACGCCTGATGATGATATGCAGGGAAAAAGCAGGTTCACCGTCAACTGGAAAAACAGACAGGACCCGCGGCAATGCTGGTAACCACGGCTTTGCATGCCTGGCAGCACCTGCCCTGAACAGAAAAGTGGCCCCCGCACCTGGAACCTGGAAGCGCTATGAACAATCCTGAAGACTTGATGGAGATCGCCCTTGAGGAAGCCAGAATGTCGCTCAAGGAAGGCAACAGCGGATTCGGCGCAGTCATCGTGGAGAATGGGGTCATTATTGCCAAAGCCCACGATACGGACAGGACATCAGCAGATCCCACATCGCACGCTGAAATGACGGTGATCCGGCAGGCAGCGCTCACAAATAAGGGTGACCTCAGCCGGTGTCTGCTTGTCTCCACCCATGAACCCTGCCCCATGTGTGCCACGGCGATTGTCTGGTCCGGGATTCAAAAAATAGCCTATGGCACCTCCATCCAGGAATCCCTGCTTCAGGGAAGAAAGCGTATCGACCTCTCCTGCGCAGAGTTGTTTCAGCGATCAGGTGCATCTATCGAGATCCTGCGGGGCGTTAAAAAGGAAGCATGCGCACTGCTTTATAACAGCCAGGTCAGAAAGACCATCCATGAGCTGAGAGAAGCCGATTCAACAAAACTGGCACAAATGGCCCATGACCTGGCTAAAAAAAGAGTCGCCTGGTTTTCAGATCAGGATTTCAAACCGGTCTCGGACGATTGTCTGGACCAGGCTTACGGGTTGTTTCTGAAAAAACTGGGGATCTCTGCAGCAGAGGCGCCCGTCGTCGCCAGGCAACCCGACCGCCTGGTAATTCATTCCAAAAATTTCTGCCCAACCCTCGAAGCCTGCAATATTCTGGGCCTGGACACCCGGGTCATCTGCAGAAAGCTGACTGAGGAGCCAACCCAGGAACTGCTTCAACAGCTGAATCCAAAACTGAGATTCCAGCGCAACTATCACCAAATTCGTCCCCATGGGCCTTATTGCGAAGAGATGATTATCCTGGCTGAGACCTGACGGCCGGCCAAACCCGCATCTTCCTCCCCATGGATTCATCCATTGAGATATCCACGACAATGAAATATACTGGAATCTGACTTTTTCACGCTCTCACCCGTTCCAGTCCGCCGGTTTTTTTCTTTTTGGCTTTAAAAACAGCGGCCCGGGCGGGTGTCATGCCAAACCATCGAAGAGGAACAAAAAATGAAGGCAGCATTCATTGGATTAGGGATCATGGGCAGCCGCATGGCAAAAAACCTGTTGAAGAACGGCGTCTCGCTGACCGTCTTCAATCGTTCCCCGGGCCCCATGCAGGAACTGGAAAAATCAGGCGCCAAGACAGCGGCATCTGCCCTGGATGCTGTCCGGGATTCAGACATCGTGTTCACCATGCTTCCCTCCCCTGAAGTGGTGGAACAGGTCGTGCTCTCTGAAACCGGTTGTCTTTCCGGGATGAAGGACAACGCCATCTGGGTCGACTGTTCGACGGTGAATCCCTCATTTTCCGTGAAGGCATGCCAGGTCGCGGAAAAAAGGGGCATCCGGTTTATTGACGGACCCGTGATCGGAACGAAATACCCTGCAGCGGTCGGAGAGCTTGTTTTCATTGCAGGCGGCGATAAAGCGCTCCTGGCTGAGATTGAACCCCTCTTGAAGTTTATGGGAAACAGGATCATTCATGCCGGGGAAACGGGCAAAGGCGCTTCCTTTAAAATGGTGTTCAATGCTCTCCTGGCGCAGTCCATGCTGGTCTTTGCTGAAACGGTCATCTTTGGCGAGAAACTGGGTCTGTCAAAGGATTTTCTGCTCGACACCCTGCCCAATCTGGCTGTTTCCGCTCCGTTTACCAAACCCAAGGCGGAGATGATCCGGACCGATAATTATGAAGTCCAGTTTCCCCTGGAGTGGATGTACAAGGATCTGCACCTGGCTGCACTGACGGCCTATGAACACGACCAGCCCCTCTGTATGGCCAACCTGGCCAAGGAACTGTATGCCAGCGCCAAACAGAGCGGACTGGGGAGAGAAGATTTTTCAGCCATTTACAAGTCTTTGAAAAAAACAGGGGGCGGAGCCTGACCGGAGCGTTACGGCCACCAAGCACAGGATTAACATGGTACGCGTGAAGATCTGTTGTATCCATTCCATCGGGGAGGCCCTGCTGGCAGTGAGACTGGGAGCATCGGCAGTGGGACTGGTGTCCGAGATGCCGAGCGGGCCGGGTGTGATTCCCGAAACGGACATCACTGAGATTGCCATGGCGGTACCCCCGCCCATTGCCACTTTCCTGCTCACCAGCAAAACGGCGGCCGATGAGATCATTGCCCAGCAGATGCGCTGCCGGGTCAACACATTGCAGCTTTGTGACCGCGTCGATGCAGCCGTGCATGCAGAACTGCGGGCCTCCCTGCCGGGGATCTCGCTGGTCCAGGTCATCCATGTATCCGGAGAGGCATCCGTGGCGGAATCAGTGCTGGCCGCCAGGGGGGTTGATGCCCTTCTTCTCGATTCGGGCAATCAGTCCCTGCCGGTTAAGGAACTCGGCGGTACGGGCCGCACCCACGACTGGACCCTGAGCGCCCGTATCGTCAGGGAATCGCCGGTCCCTGTTTTCCTCGCCGGCGGGCTCAATCCCGCGAACGTAGGGGAGGCCATTCGTGCCGTTCGTCCCTTCGGGGTTGACCTCTGCACCGGCGTGCGGACGGCCAATTCTCTGGACGAGCAGAAACTCTCCCGGTTTATGGCTGCGGTTGCTGCATCCGCCTCAAGTCACCCGCAGCGCATTGTTCCTGCTCGTTGAAGACGGACAGTATGCTGGACTTCAAGGTTGACCTTGAAGGATGGTTGTGAATATAAAAAAATGGAAGAAACCCCGGCAGTGAGGCGGGACCTGAAAGCGCCGGGCCAATAGATACGCTGAAAGATTGAGTGGCAGCAGCGGTCCTGGTGCGTTAAGGACGGCGTTTAATCCCAAGACAGTTACTTCCCGGGGATCGACAGGTCATTGTCTGCGGGAAAGAGCGCCGGCGGTTTTATCAAGGAGAAAAACGATGTTATTGAAGGGTTCATGTCATTGTGGTTCGGTCAAGTTTCAGGTTGAATCACCCCATCCCTATCCCTATAACCTGTGTTACTGCTCTGTGTGTCGCAAAACTGCAGGGGGCGGGGGTTACGCCATTAATCTGAGCGGCATCTTCAAAACATTGAAAATTGAAGGAAAAGAGCATATCTCGGTCTATCATGCCATCATCGATGGCACCCGGAGTCCGGGCGAACGTCATTTCTGCAGACACTGCGGAAGTGCCCTCTGGGTTTATGATTCAAGGTGGCCCAAACTGGTGCATCCCTTTGCCTCCGCTATCGACACCCGGTTACCCCTCCCACCGGAGAGGACCCATTTGATGCTGGACAGCAAAGCAAGCTGGGTGGTGGTTGATTCCGGACCCGATGACAAGTTCTTTCCCGGGTATCCGAACGAAAGCATCGCCCAGTGGCATGCAAGATTAAAGGTACCTTGATTCATTAAAATTCTCGAACTTACCACACCAAAGGGTTGATCTTTCAAGAAACGCACGAGACCATCCATGGAGCTCATGGAAGCCCTCCACGGCCTCCAAGGTTCTTGAAACACCAACCCTTTGAATCTGACTGAGTTCCAGTTAATCAGGGTACCCTTAAACCGTTTGCTTTCAAAACAGGAATGCCCCGACTTTCGTTGCCACTTCGATTTGATTTGAAAGAAGCGGCCTGATATAAACTATTCCCTTCAGACAAGGAGGAACCGATGAAGCTGAACATAAAAGCATTTTCCCTGGCTTGTGGGATCATCTGGGGGTTAGGACTGTTCGTTCTTACCTGGTGGATTATCGCCTTTGAAGGATCCACTGGCGATCCAACCCTGATCGGGCATCTTTATCGGGGATACACCGTATCCCCGATGGGCAGCCTGATTGGATTGTCATGGGGTTTTGTGGATGGGCTCGTCGGCGGTCTGGTTTTCGCCTGGCTCTATAACAGCCTTGCCGGGCGGTTTACAGTCAGCAGGACCTGACTGACTGCCAGCGTTGCTGATGCGGCGTCTGCACCAACCGGATGTACAGCGCAACCCTGGATTCCAAACAATAAATTTTTCAACCAACACGATGATGCCTGTTTCAGTAGACTGTGCATCGTATTTAATTGCCACCCGCATAAAGGGGAGCAGGTTTTGCCGGATATTGAAATTTATGACGCCACAGTCGCCGATTCAGCCCTTATTCACCGCTTTATCAGGGAACTGGCGACTTACGAAAAAGCAGCCCATGAAGTGATTGCGTCCGTGTCGGATATTGAAAAATCGCTATTTGCGAAAAATTCAAAGACCCGGGCGGTTATCTGCCGGATCGATCATGAACCGGTCGGTTATGCTGTCTACTTTTTTAACTACTCAACCTGGCTGGGGAAACACGGTCTTTATCTGGAAGACCTATACATTTCTCCGGACTACCGGAACGGGGGAGCGGGCAAGGCCATGCTCAAACACCTGGCCAGAATTGCCCAATCCAGAAACTGCGGGCGGTTCGAGTGGAGTGTGCTTAACTGGAACGAACCGGCAATCCGTTTCTACCGGTCCATCGGCGCGAAACCCCAGGACGAGTGGGTCGGCTATCGCCTGGAAGGGGAGGCGTTGGAAACGTTTGCCAACAGCTGACACTGTGACCCGGGAAGACGCGGATAAACGCGTCAAGACGCTGGTTGTGACCGAATCGGGTCTGACAAGTATGGGGCAGGCATTTGAAAAGCTGGCCCCGGATTTTTTCCGGTTTTTTTCCGAATGGGCACCGGCGGATCTGGAACGTCTCCAGGCACTGCTGGAACGGATGAAGGTGCAGCTGGATGAAGCCAGAGATTAGCGTGATTGCTTATGGAACCAGGGAAAAACATGAAACGCAGAGGATTTATCAAAATAGTGGCCGCAGGCAGCTGCTTTGCATTTTACCCGGCCGTGTTTTCAGGCTGCACACCTTCAGCCACATCACAGAACCTCAAATCCCCGGCCACCCAGGAGACGGATATCAGGCTGAAACTCATTTCATATGGGATGCTGGCGCCGAATTCACATAATATTCAGCCCTGGCTGGTCAAACTGACCGGGGCGCATCAGTTCGATCTCTTTGTCGATCAAACCCGGCTGCTGCCTGAAACCGATCCACCCAGCCGGCAGATCCATATCAGTCAGGGAACATTTCTGGAAACCTTGAAAATCGCCGCTTCGGGTCTTGGTTACCGGGTCGAGGTGGAAACCTTTCCCCTGGGGCAGTATTCAAACATGACCATTGAAGACAAGCCGGTCGCATCCATTTACCTGACCCCCGATGCGGCCGTGCAACAGGATCCCCTGTTCCCGTACCTGCAGTCCCGGCAATCCAATAAACGGGTTTATGGGAACCGGAAGATCCCCCGGGAGGAACTGGCGCAGCTGCAGCAAAACTCCCAGGAGAACGGACTGGCAACAATTTTTTCAGACTCTCCCCGTGTTGTCGAAGGGCTGGGCAGCATGCTGGGAAAGGCGATGGACATCGAAACCGCAGGTCCGGATCGCCACCGGGAAACCGTTGATATTTTCAGGTTCAGTGAAGCAGAGGCCCTGGAGAAACGGGACGGTTTTACGCTTGGCAATAACGGTGTCACCGGGTTGATGCGTTTCCTGGTGGAGACATTCTTTCTGGGTACGCGGGAAAAGGCCTATGCCACCGATTCGGCCTTTGCCACCGAAGGTGTCAAAATGGCTTACAAACAGGCCGCGTCGGCATCGGCCTATGGGTGGATTATCTCAAAAAGCAATACCCGCTTGAGTCAGGTCCGCTCGGGGGAACTCTATACCCGGATAAATCTGTTGACAGCCAGCCTGGGAATCAGTCAGCATCCCATGAGTCAGGTACTGGAAGAATATGAGGATATGAAAGAGCTGCAGCGGGAGTGTCTGATCCTGCTGCGAATTCCGGCCGGAAGCACCGTGCAGATGCTCTTCAGGCTGGGATACGCGGATCCGGTACCACACACCAGGCGCCGGTTCGCCAAAGAGGTGATTGCCTGAGCTGAACTATAATGGGGGGAGGTATGAATCTGGACGATCTTGGTTTCGACAGCTGGTTTCAGGAACGGCTTGATCACAGCAGGCTGGATGATTTCAATCTGGCCAGGGTTATCGCCGTGGACAAGAACAGTTATGTCATCAACAGCGGAGTGCACGACGTGCCTGCAGAACTGACCGGCAGGCTTATCTACACGGCGGATTCTCCCCTGGACTTTCCGACCGTCGGCGACTGGGTTTATGCGCAGGTTTTCGATGATGATTCACTTGGGATAATTCATGCATTAGTACCCAGAAGATCCATTTTGACCAGAAAAACCCCGGGGAAAAAGATTGCGTTTCAACTCATCGCTGCAAATATTGATACCGCCCTGATCATGCAATCACTGGATGGCAACGATAACCCCAGGAGGCTGGAGCGATATCTGGTCATGGCCAGAGAGGGCAATATTGAGCCGGTTGTTCTGCTGAGCAAAAGCGACCTGCTGTCACCAGCCGAACTGGAAACAAAAGTGGCTGAATGTGTCAGGATTACCCCCCATACCGCTGTCATCCCATTCAGCAATACAGATCGGTCTGGAATCGACAGGGTGACCGATCTGCTCATGCCCGGAAAAACATGCTGCCTGCTCGGGTCATCCGGCGTTGGAAAGACGACGCTTTTAAACAGCCTTCTGAATGATGCGGTTTTCAAAACCCAGACCGTCCGGGAAAAAGACCATAAGGGAAGACATACCACGACCCGGCGGCAGTTGATTCATTTGGAGAACGGGGCCATGGTCATCGATACCCCGGGTATGCGCGAATTGGGAAACATCAGCGTGGCCCACGGTCTGAATGAGGTGTTTGAGGACATTACGGCACTGGCTGATCAATGTCGCTTCAGCGATTGTTCCCACACCCGGGAGGATGGCTGTGCCGTAACAGCTGCGATACGCGAGGGAACCCTTTCAGCCGAACGGTTTCAGAACTATGTCAAAATGAAACGGGAGTCCTCCTTCAATGAGATGTCCTACTTGGAAAAACGACGGAAAGACAAGGATTTTGGGAAAATGGTGAAATCTGTATTGAAACAACGGGGCCAGAAACGATAACATGGTCCTTAGATGAAGCCCGATCAGAAGCATCAACAGGTGGGCCGCTTTCTGATGGCCTGCCCGGGGACAGCGGAAACGGATCCCTTTGACACAGATAGAAGCCGCAGGGGACTGTCCAAACCGGATTTTTTTTTCAACGGGAGTATCAAATGAGATCATGGATAAGTCAATTCTGGAGGGAAAACAGGACTCTTTTTATTTTCGTGTTACTGATGGTGTGTTTCAGAAGCGCGCTGGCCGACTGGAATACGGTTCCCACAGGATCCATGAATCCCACGATCATTGCAGGCGACCGGGTCTGGGTAAACAAACTGGCCTATGACATCAGAATCCCGTTTACCGGCGTATCCCTCAAGCGATTATCCAACCCGGTGCGGGGGGATATCGTCACCTTTGATTCCAAGGCCGCCGACCTGACACTGATCAAACGGGTGATCGGCCTGCCGGGTGATACGGTGGAAATGAACCGGAACCGGCTGACGGTTAACGGCAGACCGGCAGGATACCGGGTTATCGGGAAAAAAGGGAACAAACTGCTGGTTGAAGAGAATCTGGACGGCCGGACGCATATGATCATCATCTCACAACAACCGACCTTTTTCAGCAGTTTTGCCCCTGTCACGGTGCCTGCAGACAAGTATCTGGTGTTAGGTGACAACAGGGACAACAGCGCTGATTCACGGGTTCACGGGTTTATCCCCCGGGACGAAATCAGGGGTCGGTCCCGTCAGGTCATTCTGTCACTGGACTATGATCATTTCTATTTTCCCCGTACGACACGATTTTTTAAACAACTGATCTAAGCGAAGAAGATATGGAAAATGCCATTCTTATCCTGGTCTCTTTGGTCAGTATTGCGATCTGTCGCGCCATCGCCGAAAAGCGTGGGGCGAACACCCTGTTCTGGACGATCATGGGGGCCCTGTTCGGTCCCTTTGCCATCCCTTTTTCTTTTTTCTCAAAGCCGCAGCAGCGGTATTAAAACGAAGGGAATATCTATTGGAAATCGGACCATGGAAAACAGATCCATTCAGACCCCGGATCCGACACCGGGGTTACCGCTGTTAATGCCAGACACAGATGGATCCCCGTTTCACACAATCCCTATTAAGAACTGGATTCCCGTATGATCAAGCGCTTAACCGAAAAGCAGCTGGCGGAAGGGGCCCACACCCTGGCTGAGAGGGACACCGATCTGGCCCGTCTTCTCAAGACCGATGGTGTGCCCCCCCTCTGGGCAAGAGAACCCGGGTTTTCAACCTTGATCCTCATTATCCTGGAACAGCAGGTCTCCCTGGCCTCCGCCAGGGCCACCTACCAGAGGCTCACAGATCAGCTGGTGCCTTTTACGCCCGGCCGGTTTCTGGAAGTGGGTCCGTCCCACCTGCGATCGCTGGGTATCACGCGACAGAAAGCCGGGTACTGTATCAATGTGGCTGAAGCCATACTTGAAGAGCGACTGAACCTGAAAGCCCTTTCCAGGATGGATGACGCCGCTGTCTTGGAAAAGCTGACCCGGATCAAGGGCATCGGGCCCTGGACAGCCAACATATACCTCCTGATGGTCCTGCGCAGGCCGGATATCTGGCCTGCCGGGGATATCGCCCTGATGACAGCCGTCCAGGAGGTCAAAAAGCTGCCGGCACGACCCGCGTCTGAGACACTGGCGGAAATTGCCGAAGGGTGGCGGCCTTTTCGGTCGGTTGCCGCAAGAATGCTGTGGCAGTATTACCTGTCTGTCAAGGCCCCGAAAACAGAAAATACCTTCTAATCCGCAGAAGACGGTGGCTTCCTTTAATACCCTTCAAGCCTGGCGATCACTTCGCACATGACCTCGTCAGCCCCGCCGCCAACCGAGGCAACCCGTGCGTCACGGTAGTAGCGGGTGATGAGCATCTCGTTCATGAAACCCATCCCGCCGAACATCTGCATACAGCCGGACGCCACCTCCTGCATCAACCGGGCGGATTTCAGTTTTCCCATGGATATTTCACGGGTGGCGTCCAGACCATCCATTTTCATTTCTACGATTCGATGACAAAAGGCTTTCAGGCATTCTGCTTCCGTCAACCATTCCACCAGACGATGCTGCAGCACCTGGCGCTTGACCAGCGGTTTGCCAAACACCACACGCCCTTTGATATAGTCAACCGTCATATCGATCATGTCCTTCACCACAATATAGCCCCAGGGAACGGCGGAGAATCGCTCGTGTTGAAACTGCTTCATCTGGTAGATAAACCCTTCGTTTTCCTCCCCGATCAGGTTAACTGCCGGTATCCGCAGGTTGTCAAAAAACAGTTCGGCGGTGTCACTGCTGCGCATGCCGAGTTTATCCAGCTTTTTGCTGACCTGAAAACCGGGCAGATTCGTGGGAACAACAAAGAGGCTGTAGGAATGATACCCCGGTTTATCGCTGGTGCGCGCCAGCAGGGTCAGAAAATCCGCCTGGGTGCCGTTGGTGATGAAGGTTTTGGAACCGTTGATTACGTATTCGTCTCCCTCTCGCCTGGCGGTGGTGGCCAGGGCGGCAACGTCTGAGCCGGCTCCGGGTTCCGTCACCGCGATCGAAGCCACCATATCCCCAGCAATGGCAGGCTTCAGGTAGGTCTCCCGGAGGGTTTCACTGCCGAACTCGGCTATGGCAGGTGTTGCCATGTGGGTTTGAACCGAGATGGCGATGGAGACCCCGAACCCCTGGATGTGGCCGATCTCTTCCAGAAAGATCAAGTCATACCAGTAGTCCAGCCCCTGTCCCCCATATTGTGTGTCAAACCGAATCCCCAGAAACCCGAGGTCCCCCATTTTTTTAAACAACTGGTGCAGCGGCGCTTTCCCTTGCTCCTCCCAGGTATCCATGTTGGGATTAATCTCCTTTTTGACAAAATCGCGGATCGATTTGCGGACCAGTTCGTGGTCCCTGGTAAATTTCATCGTTGTTCTCCGTTGCTGGTTGGGTTGTTTTGAATGATTGATACAGGTAGACCCAAAATATTCTTTTCCCGGACAGTTTCCAACAGGTATCATAACCATCCGGTTCGATGCAATCCCCCGGGACTTTTTGATCATCCACGCAGGTCACTTCCACAGCACAGCCATGGGGTTCCTTAAAAATCGCCTTTTTTCAGGGGTTTTGAATTGCGATATCCCTGGCTGACGGGTTAAGGTGAACTTTCTATTCAGGTTCCGCTTTAGAGGCTAAGACCTGCATGTCATTGACCGCATTCTTGACGATCTTCGCTGCACGTCTTGTGAATTCAATCAGACACAGGTCTCAGCCTCTGCTCAGAAAAAGTGCTGAATAATGATATCGTGAATTAAAACAGTGGTGATTTTCCTGGGGCAACCCGGGCAATACTATCAATATCAACCAGTTTCAACAGAGGAAGAGCGTATGAGTAGCAGTGAGGCTGAAGGAATAGACCCGAAATATGCAGCCATACCCGGAACGATCTTAAACTCGGTGGAGGGTATCAGAAGAACCGGGTTGAAAATTATAACGCTGAGAGACCGTCATGTCAAAATGTGCATGCCGCTGGAGGGTAACGGCAACCATCTCGGCATCATGTATGCCGGATCCCTCTTTTCCATCGGGGAGGTGACCGGCGGCATCATACCCGCTGTTTCACTGGACATGACCGATCTGGTCCCGCTGGTTAAAGAGGTCCATATCCGCTTTGTGGCCCCTGCCATGACCGTTGTATTCCTGACTGCAGAAATCAGCAGGGAAAAATCCGAAGAGATTCAGCAGACCGCAGCCGAAAACGGAAAAGCGGATTTCGTGCTGGAACTGGACCTGAAGAATGCCAGTGACGATGTCGTCGCCCATGTCACCGGCACCTGGCAGGTCAGAAATCTGAGTAAAGGAATATAAAAAACAGCCCTGATCGCTGTTTCCGGTCCTTGTGCATGGTTCTCAGCGGGTCTTGCCGCCTGGAACCTCCATCACCAGAACGCTGGCTTTTGATGTCGCCTGTATGCCGATGGATGCTGAATCCGTCAGGCCGATGGCGTCTCTCGGCCCCAGTTGTTCGCCATTGATCTCAATACGGCCATCCATCACGAACAGGTAGACCAGGTTCCCGGCCAGATATCTGTCGTAACTGATTTTTCTGCCCTGGCTGAGATCCGCCAGCGAAAAATAGGCATCCTGGTTTATTTTTATCCCTGCATCATCGGTTCCCAGAGGGGAGACAACCAGTTGAAACTGATCCTGTCTTCCTTCCGGATCAAATCGATGCTGGTCATAGCGCGGATGGATGTTCTGTTTTTTGGGCAAAACCCAGATCTGCAGGAAATTCACCGCGTCCGTATCGGAATGGTTGTATTCCGAGTGCAGCACGCCGGTTCCTGCAGACATGATCTGCACCTCGCCGTTTTTGATGACCGTCTCATTGCCTTCGCTGTCCTTGTGCCTTAACTGGCCGTGCAACGGTATCGAAATGATCTCCATGTTTTCATGAGGATGGGTCCCGAAGCCTCTCCCGGGAGCGACCACATCGTCATTGAGCACCCTGAGTACCCCAAACCCCATGCGCTCGACATCATAATAGGATGCAAAGCTGAATGTATGGCGGGATTTCAACCAGCCATGATCGGCCAGGCCTCTGGAATCTGCCTTGTGAATCGTGGGTGTCATGTTTAACCTCCTTCCTTTCGGTTCGTGTTTAAGTCTATTGTCCTTGATTTAAGTATAGTAAAAAAGTATTATTAATTTATTATTTTCATAGTTAATAGTTATATAGAATCCAATAACATTAGCTTCAGCAAATGGTTCCGCACCAACAGTTCCGATTTTCAAGAAACGCATTCATCCTCCCTGGAACTCCGGGAAGCCAACCCTGGCTTCCAAGGTTCTTGAAAACCGGAACCGTTGGTGCTCAGCAAGAAAAGGTTGCTTAAGTTAACGGCAGTGATATGGAGGCTGGTGATGACCCTGGACCAGTTGGAGATGCTGGAAGCCATTGTATTGACCGGAAGCTTTATGCAGGCGTCCCAGAAACTGCATAAAACCCAACCCAGTATCAGTGTCGGCATTAAAAAGATGGAAGCGGAATATGGCATCACCCTGTTTGATCGCAGCCAATACCGCCCGACCCTGACCCAGGCGGGAAAGGTCCTGTTCGAAGCCGCCAGGGAAACCCTTGCCTCTTTCCGGCGATTAAGCTGCCTGGCTGAAGAACTGGGCAAGGGAATCGAAACGGAAATCCGGTTTGCCATCGATCCCCTGGTCCGGGTGAACAAAATTAAACATGTCCTGAGTCTGGTGCTCAAAGAGAATGTCAATGTCTCGCTGTATTTCAATGTCCAGGTGCTGGGGGACAACCTGTCGTCCCTGCTGGAAGAGTCCTATGATTTCGCCATCGCCCAGGGGTTGCAGCAGCAGAAAGATGTTCAGTCTCAACTGATCGATACGATTACCATGGAACCGGTCATTTCCAGAAACGGATTTTCTCAAGGAAAGATTGATTCTGAGAATCTCAAGAAAATCCCGCAGATCATCGTCCAGACTCAAAAGACAGGATCGGACATGGGGATCCTCTCCGGGGGAAAACGATGGTATGTATCGGAACATACCCTGAAGGAGGAAATGATACGGGAGGGCCTGGGATGGGGACATCTGCCGGCAGCTGTGTTGCAGGGCAGAAGCCAGTTGACCCGCATCAGTCCAGAAATCGTAAAACCCTTTGAAATCGAGCTGTATATCATGTGCAATGCAATTCATCCCCTGGGAATCCTCGGCAAGAAAATCTGGACGGCTTTTCTGGCGCTGGTTTAGGCAACCAGGAAGGGTGCTTGTTTATCCTGATCGACCTGAGGAATTGATCCTGTATCCGGAGCCGGCCTCAACTCGGACCGGGACGGGTAGAACCGAACTCATGGTGTATCGTTACATCCAGGGAAACAAAAACGGTTGACTTTACACCTCAGATGTATTATAAATTACCTTAAATAGACTTTCCAGAAAGGTGTAATTTCTTATTCACCTCATATTGTTTCCGGAGACGTGGTTGATGGAAAACCCATTTGCATACAGCAACACGGTTACTGGCAAATCATTCTGTAATCGCACCAGGGAAATATCTGAGTTGATGAAGTATATAGAAGCATCTCAGAATGTCCTGCTCTATTCCCACCGGCGGATCGGGAAAAGTTCGTTAATTCAGCAGGTTTTTCAAAAGATTCAGGCGAGCAACCTTAAAATCGGAACGTTGCATATTGATCTTTACGGAACCATTTCAGAGAAGGATTTTATCATCAGGACGTTTAATGAATTACGGCAGCTGGAGTCCAATTTTGAAAGACTGGTTAAAAGTATCACTAATACCGTCAAAAATATCAGGTTGAACATTCAAATGGACCCGCTGACCGGCAGTCCGACCATCTCTCCGTCCTTTTCGGCAGTTGAAGAAAAAACCATGTTGGAAGAATTGATGAATATTCTGCAAAAATATTCTCAAAAACAGAAACTGGTAATTGCATTTGATGAATTCCAGGAGATTGCCGATTATACCGAAGCGGGATTTGAAAAACGGTTGCGTTCTTTTATTCAGAGTCATGGGAATATCTGCTACATCTTTTCCGGCAGTCGGCAACACCTGATGACTGAAATGTTTAATTCAAACAAGCGGGCGTTTTTTAAAATGGCTGACAGTTTTCCCCTGGATAAAATCAGTACTGAAGCCTACCTGCCCTGGATAAAAGGCTTATTCCAGAATAAAAACATTACTTTGTCCGACAAGCAGTTGGAAACAATTGTTTCAAGGTTTGAGAACCACCCGATGTACATCCAGAACTTTCTTTTTCATCTCTGGGAAGACAAACCAGCAAAAGAATTAACAACCGCCGTTATCGATAAGATTGAGGGCATGATCGTTGAGAAGAAAGCAATCGAATACAGTACGCTATGGGAAACGTTGACCGTTAATCAAAAGAAAACGTTAAAATTGATTCTGTTAAATAATGGATCAAACCTGTATACTGCAGATTCATTACATGCAGTCAGCCTCAGCACAGCATCCCTGGTGTCCAAGGCGCTGGCCAGCCTGATGAAAAAGGAGATTATAGCCAAAAACGGTCATTACATAATCCAGGATATTGTCTTTAAAAAGTGGCTTTTCCGAACACTCTCCCTTCAATATTGATATCGTTCCATCCGTGTTTGGTCATTCATGGTGGCAGCCATGAATGACCACCATCAAGGGGAGTAGCTATCGATTCTCCCTGGTTGGCGATAATCCGTGGCAGGCGGACTGTCCGAAAAGGTAAAAAAATATGCTGGGATCCTCCCCCGGAATGGTCCTGGAGGCCGTGAATGAATGGGTAACCCAAGTAAGCGGGGAAAAAACCGCTTCTATTGAAGAATGCTGAATAAGGCAAAACATGAAGAAAATTGACGCTTACACCGGTTATGAAATGGGACCGATCCGTCCGCCCAGCGAGGCGGACAGCCTGTTGATCCGCGTCACCCGCAATTGTCCCTGGAACCGCTGCACCTTCTGCCCGGTATACAAGGATGAGAAGTTCAGCCGGCGACCCCTCGACCATGTCCTGCAGGATATCGATACCCTGCATCACTATGTAACAGCCCTGCTGGATACGCAAAAATCCGGAAACCGGATGACGACATGGCGTGAACTGGCAGGACAATCACACCCGGATGATGCACCGGATCGAACGGCGTATTATACAGCCCGGAATTTCGTCGCCCATGGCATGCAATCCGTGTTTCTGCAGGATGGCAACAGTCTGAATATCAAGCCCCATGACCTGGTGCGGATTTTAAAGCGCCTCAAGGAGGCTTTCCCGGAGATCAAACGCATCACCTCCTACGCCCGATCCAAGACAGTGGCGAACATCGAGGATGAGGATCTCCGACACATTGCGGATGCCGGACTGAACCGGATTCACATCGGCATGGAGTCGGGATCCGACAAGGTCCTGGAAGCCGTCAAAAAGGGCTCTGACAAGGCAACACAGATCCTGGCCGGGCAAAAGGTGAAACAGGCAGGCATGGAGCTGTCAGAGTACATCATACCCGGGCTCGGTGGGCAGAAGCTGTCCAGGGAACACGCATTGGAATCAGCCGATGCCCTGAATCAGATCAATCCGGATTTTATTCGACTGCGTACCCTGGCTCTGCCGGATGGCGCACCCCTTACGAGCCAGTACCGGGAAGGTCAATTTGACAAAATGGGTGATACTGAAACCACACAGGAACTCCTGCTTTTTCTTGAATCGCTCAGGGGGATCACCAGTTCCGTAAAAAGCGACCACACGTTAAATCTTTTCACTGAGGTGGAAGGCAGACTGCCCGATGACAGAGAGCGTATGATCGAACCATTGCAGGCATTCCTCCAACTGGATCGACATGATCAGATGGTATTCTGTATCGGTCGGCGCACCCACCGGCTGGCCCGCCTGTCCGACCTGAACAATCCTGTCCGAAGGGGCTACGCCGAGCAGATATGCCAGGAGCTGGGAGCGACCCCTGAGACCATGGACGGCATCATCGATACCATCATGAAACAGTTTATCTGATTGAAACGCAACGCAGCGAGATCCAGATCATTTCGACCGGGTGCCTGCTCTGGCACGGCCCGGGGCGTGATTCAGACCCGGGAGGCCAGAATTTGTCAGGAAAGCAGTGCCAGCCAGATGGGGATGGTCAAAGCGGACAGGGCGGTGCTCACCGAAATGAGATTGGCTGCCAGTCGGGTATCGCCATCGAGTTCTGAAGCCAGTATGAAAACGAGGGCAGCAACAGGCATCATCAGCAGGATCAGACCCGGCAGGAACAGTTCGACACCCAGACCTGAATTTTTGTATAGCCACAGGCCGATTGCCGGCATGAGAATGAGTTTAAACAGGCAGGCCATCAGGATATAAATCAGATGCTGGGTCTTCAGATGGAAGTCGAGAGATGCGCCGATGACCAGCAGCGCCAGGGGTAACGCCATGCTGCTGATGATGCCCAGGGTCCTGTCAATAATTTCGGGTATGGGTATCTGGAAAACCGAGAATACAATACCGATCACCGCCGTCAGAATAATCGGGTTGCCGGCGATCTTCATGCCCACATGTCCCCACTCCAGTCTGGTACCATGCCGATCAGCATTCACCTGGAGTACAATGATGGCCAGAGAATTGTGCAGCAGCATGATAAAGGCAGACAAAATAGCCGCCCTGGCCAGGGCATCCGCTCCCAGGTAGTAAAAAACCACCGCAAAACCGATATATCCGATATTCCCGTGAATTGAACCATCCACAATCGTCCCCGTTTGTTTTCTCTCAACCCCTATCCCCCGGTAAAAAAGCCAGGAAACAGCGAAGACAATCACAATCGGAAGCAGGGTTCCCAGCAATAGGTCAAGTTCAAATTGACCCCGAAAATCACTTTTTGCTATCGCCCTGAACATCATGGCAGGGATGGCAAACAGGTATGTAATCTGATTGGCGGGCCCACGGAAGGCGTCCGGAATCATGCCCCGTTTTCTGGCCAGTAACCCAATGGATATCACCAGGAAAATCGGAATGATGGTCTTAAGAATGTCCACAGGCTTTCCTTGCTCACTGGTTTGTTGATTGAGATAGGGTCTTCGAGAAAAAGGGATAAGGCATTATAACGATCTATATCCGATTGCCCGTTTTTTTTCCAGACAATTACTGCGCTTTGTCAATCTCGACCATCCGCATCCCCCCCCTTTCTCAAACCCGTTCCCCCATATTCCAGAATGGTGGGGTCTGGCCTGCCGCAGAAGGCGGCCAATGCGCTGGCAGGCGGTATCAACCGTGCGAGGGTTGGCAGGCAGAGGATTCCCATTAGCTGCCGTCATTGGCTATAGCGCTGTTTACAGTGTTCTGAACGCCTTGTATTTATTTATATGTTGGCGTACACTCCATCTCAGAGGCCCATCGGTAGAAGGTACCGCGTGAGCGTATTCCCGGTCATGAAGCCGGTCGCATAAACAAAAAGGTAACTATTCACCTGATATACGCCCCAAAGGGTTTGTGTTTCAAGAAACGCATGAATCCTCCTGGAGTTCCTGGAAGCCATCCATGGCTTCCAAGGTTCTTGAAACACAATACCTTCGGGGCTGAGCGGAAATCAAACTGAATAGAACCAAGAAAAGAATCGAATGGATCCAGCAAAGAAAAAGTGGCTGAGAAGTCTGATTGAGCAGATCAGCAATAATTATGAGATCAATCAACAGGGAAATGCACGGTTCCTGGACAAGAACATCTCCGGCAGGGACTTTATATACAAACTCATGCATTTGACAGGACTTGTGTTTGGATATCCTGCCGGTTCTGTTTACAAGGAACACCCGTTGTCCGGAGAGTGGAATGAAACAGACAAGGCCAAGGTATTTTTCACCGAAAGTTTACTGGCATGTTATTTACATTATCATAAATCAGAGATTGCAATCCCTTTTACAGCCGACAATCTTTCCGCTCTGCTCACAAGGGCGGTTGAATCGATCGCCACATTTTATTCTCACTACAAACCGACCAAAGATCGACCGCATTGGATCGAATTACCCAGGATTTTCAGATCTGATAGTTCTACCATGTCGAAAGTGGAACAAATCATCGATTATCGACTGAAACCTGCAGGAATCATCGACACCCGTTACTGGAATACGTCACAGTATAATATCTTCATTTTCCTGGATATTATTTTTTATAGAGAATGGCTCATCAATCCTGAAAGTATGCTGTATCAACAGGAGTCGATCATTCAATGTGAAATCATTAAAACAATTGCGGTATCCATTGCCTATACGACAAACAGGAATCAAAACGTCGAACGACATTTTTTCCAGTTCTTTCTGGAAAACACGATCGATAAAACCAGATTAAAGACATTCGTCAACAACGGCAAAAGGATGCTGCCCATCAGTACAATCACAACGAACCCGCACTGGCCGGCCATTATCAATCAAATCCTTTTTGAATACAGTATTTTCACATTCGTCCTCGATGGAACCATCGACGAAAAGGAAAATGATTTTATCAATCAAATCGCAGCATATTTCAATATTGATTCGGAAAAAAAAGAACTGTGCCTGCTGGTTGTCAGTTCGTTTTTTTATAGTCACCTGAGAGAGATACCCTATTTGAAGAGCCGGCATAAGTTTGATATTATCAGCTCAAACCTCTCTAAACGGTTAAGCTCAATTCTATTAAAAAACAGGGGGAAAATCAGCAGAGAAATCCAGGAGAGTAAGGAACTCGCAAGACTGTTGTGGAAAGCAAAAAATACCCAGTTAACGGATGAAGAGCGGGAAAAAGTCAAGCATCAGCTGACCGATATATTCCTGCGAACCGTTCCCTCACTGGCTATTTTCATGGTTCCGGGAGGAACCATCCTATTACCGATACTGCTGAAGATTCTTCCGGAAGAGGTCCTGATGCCCAGTTCTTTCAGGAATAAGTAAGTGCAGCGCTATGAACCACTGCTATTGACGTTTCAACCGGTTTGACACCATTGTCGTCAAAAAGAGGAGACCCTCAACCATCATGTTCAACATGCCATTGACCCTTCGAAAACCGGATCGGGATGTTTCTGCAATAGAACGCATCGCGCCGAAGATGGGGTTCAAAAAAATGCATATCGCCGCATGGCTGTTTCTGTGCGGCATTCTGATAGCCGCCATGCCAGCCCAGGCGCTGCCGGATGGTCTTGCGGATGCAGAGCCTGTTCACCTTACCGATGGCTGGCAGTATCAATGGGGGAATTTGTCCTCAAATGAAGCTGGATTGCCGGTCCAGATCAGCGAGATCATGCGCAGAGAATGGAAACCATTGAAAAAACTGGGTTGGCCCTCTGACAGAAAAGAGCACACCAATCTCTGGCTGCGCGTCCGCCTTCCACAGGAAGGAGATTGGAAAGACCCGACGCTTTTTATTTCTGACAGTATACAGGTTTTTACAATATATCAGGAAGGCCGTCCCATCTATCATTTTGGAGACCCGAACTCTCCAGACAGAGAAAAAGTGAAAGGCTTCCGGTGGCATATCGTTCCTTTAGAGCCGGGTTATCAGGGTAAAGAGCTGGTGTTCAACATTTTTTCCCTGGGCAACTTTAAAGGGATCATGGATCAAGTGGTCCTGGGTGCCAGAGCAGATCATATTCAAAAACTGATCCTCAATGACATCGATAATGTGGTTGCTATCGCACTGATGATGATTATCAGCGTGTTTATGTTTGTTCTTTATTTCCAGAATACGGCGGAAAAACTGTACCTGACCACCGGACTATACTCATTTCTGGTCTGTTTTACTCATTTTGCAATCAGCCCGATAAGACAATTCGTCATTGATGATCCCACCATCTGGTTTCGAGTGCTCGTATTGACCATCGGTTTTTGCTGGGTTGTTGTTGGACTTACCATCGAACTGATGTTTGGACCATCAACCAAGAAAATCTTTCGTCGAATCTGGCAGATATGGCTTGTTTTCTCCATTTGGATTTCTCAGTTTGCCATCTTCTTGACATACAGTTCACTGTATGAATTTGTCTATTTCTTCCTGGCGGTCATCACTGAACTGGTCTGGATCAGCTTGATCATGCAAAGGGTGTTCAAACAGGACCGGGAAGCCAAAATTCTGATTTGTGGTATTGTATTTTCCCTCATGGTCGAGTTGTCATTTGATTTTATTATTTTAATGGGATTGTCCTCTAATCCGCCGCTTCTGGTTCACTGGGGTGATATTGTTCTGCTGACCTCGATATCGATCGTTCTCGCCCTGCGATATAGGGGTGTATACACCCAATTGAAGATTTATAATGTACAGCTTCAGCAGGAGATCACGGATCATCGAAAAACTGAACTGGAGCTACAGAAATACAAGCGCAGTCTGGAGGATCAGGTAGAAGAACGGACCCGGGATCTTCATCAAACGAACAGCCAGCTCATCCAGGAAATCACAGAGCATAAACTGTCTGAGGAAAAACGGATTGAACTGGAAAAACAGTTATTTCAATCTCTAAAAATGGAGGCTATCGGTACGCTGGCCAGGGGTATCGCCCACGACCTGAATAATTCTCTGGGTGTCATGCTCGGCTATACAGAGCTTCTCCTTGACAATCAACCCGGTGAAAGTGAGGAAAAATCAAGTCTTGAACAAGTATACCTGGAAGGGGAGAGAGCCGCTGACCTGGTACAACAGATTCTTACCTTCAGCCGCGTCTATGAAAATGAGCTGAAACTGATTTCGATTGCCCCTTTACTCAAGGAAAGCATAAAGATGATGCGAACCACCCTGCCGCCCAATATTCAGATCAATGAATCATTCACCGCAGCGTGTCCGCCGATTCTGGCGGACACAACACAACTTCATCAGGTCATCATGAATCTATGCACCAATGCCAGCCATGCGATGAAGGAAAAGGGGGGGGTGTTGGATATCAGTCTGGAGGAAGTGTCTGCGAAGGCCATTCAGACACCGGTTCCGGAATTGATGGAAGGAACCATGCCTATCCGGTTAACACAGGTGTATTCGTGCACAAATCGCTGTAAATCGCCCTGTAAATGACAATAGCGGGCGGCCAAGGGTACAGCCGACGTGGTCGGCTATCTA
>JAHJRI010000270.1 GCA_018830885.1 bacterium
ACCCGCCCCTCGATAGCCCATGGTTTCAACCGGTTCAATCCCGACCCCGTCGGCTTTGGCGTCCAGGCAGAACAGGGTCAGGTCATCGCCGGTATCCGCAGCAGACGTTCGTGCCAGCACAATCAGCAGGGTTGCCTGATCCGCCAGGCTGATATAGGCCTTGCGGCCGTTGAGAACATAGCTGTCTCCCTGTTTATCGGCCACCGTCTGGATCAATTCAGCATCAGCATCATCCGGTTCGGAAAATGCCAGGGCCGTAATGGTTGAATCCCTGGCGATTCCCGACAAATACCCCTCTTTCTGTTGATCACTCCCCAACTCGCTGATGAGTGCCCCCCCAAAAAAAGCAGGGCTGATGTAGCAGCTGGCCAGCGCCGGATAGGCATAGGCGATGGCCTCGACCACCAGACAGGCCCCCATAACGTTCCGGCCTTCACCCTCGTAAGCTTCTGGGATCATCAGCCCGCTGAATCCCAGTTTGCTCAGTTTGCTGACCAGTTTCCCGGGATATTCCCCTTTTTCATCCAATTCGCTCACAATATCACGGGTGCACTCTTTTGAAACCCAGTCTCGAATCGCCTTTTTGATCATCGCGTTTTCGCGGGTCAGTTCAAAATCCATTTCACAGCTCCTGCTGGTTGATAATCACTGTCATGTCCTCCGAACATGACAACATATGAGAAAAGGTCTGTGCTGCAATTAGCCCTGCTCCATGAACTTCCTGCGCAACTCTCTCCGCAGCACCTTATCCAGGGCATTGCGTGGCAGAGCAGCCATTATTTCGAGCCGTTCCGGGTACTTATACTTGGCAATTCCCTGCTCATCCAGATACCGGGTGATCTCTTCCAGGGTGACGGTTTCATCCGCAATAGGGACGACACAGATACAGGTTTTTTCTCCCAGCCGTTCATCCGGATAGCCGACAGCGCAGGCTTCCTTGATTTTCGGGTGGCCTGAGATCACGTTTTCCACCTCTTCCGGGCTGATATTGTATCCACCCCGGATAATCAGATCCTTGCAGCGGCCGTGAAAGAGATATTTGTCCTGTTTTTCCCCCTCAATGGAAAACAGGTCCCCGGACTGATAGTATCCTTCCCGGCTGAAGGCATTTTTGGTCAAATCATCCCGCTGCCAGTAGCCACTGAAGATCGTCGGCCCCTTGAAACACAGTTCGCCGACAACACCCGTCTCCCTGATCTCCTCAACGGTTTCGGTATTCAGCAGGCAGCTCTGCAGACCGCCGATAACCTCCTGGGAAATATTGAGCACGGCCCCTTCACCGCCGAATCTGGGGAAGTACTGGGCCCTGTCCTCCGCTTCCGGGAACAGCTTCGGACCGCTGAAAAGACCGATCCCCTCATTGGAGGCAAAAAAATTGACAATGCTGATCCCCAGTTCATCCTGGTAGTACTTCACCATCCAGGGAGAGAGGGGCACGGAACCGGAAGCGATGGCGCCGATCGACGTCTTGGCGAGCGCCTTGGCCTGGCCGGTTTTTGCCAGCGTATCCAGCAGCGCCGGGGGCATCAAGGTATAGTACAGGTCCTCCTTCATCAGCTGCCCCATAAACACCTGGACGTCAAAGGGGTGATGGAGCACGAATTTCCCGCCCGTCATCACCCAGGGGATCATGAGACCGCCAAATCCCGCCATGTTGATTACGGGAAAGGTACCGTGAATATTGTGCCCGTTTTTCAGCAGGACCCCCTCCACCACCAGTTTGGCAATGGAGATCCAGTGGTTGTGGGTTCGGGGGACGCCCTTCGGGTCCGCTTCCGTTCCCGAAGTCCAGCAGATGGTGAAGATATCGTTGGGGCCCGGCTCTTTCCCGGTGAGTTGGTCTTTCCAATCGGTCGCCCCGGGTTGGTCACGCATCATGGTTTCCAGGCTGTGTGCACTGTCGTCCAGCTTAGTGCCCGCCAGGATGACATGTTCAAAGTGCCGGTTTTTTGCCTTTAAGTCAGTGACCAGTTTCAAGTGGTCAAAACCGCCGAACTCCTTGACCGTTATCACACCCACCGCATCGGTGAGCTTGATGGCGTGGCTGAGTTCCCGGCTGCGCGCAGCCATCGCCAGCGGGCTCGAAATGGCCCCGATACGGGCGACGGCCAGATACGTCACAATGGCATCAACGACATTCGGAAGCTGCACCAACAGGATATCATCTTTGCGGATACCCAGCTGATCAAATTGAAACGCCAGACGGTCCACCGATTCGACCAGTTGGCGGTAGGTCAGCCGTTTTGCCTCTCCCCCGACCAGGTCCGGCCGGTTATAGGGATCCACAACCGATTCACTGTCCGGCGTCTGCGCTGCATGTTTCCACAGAATATCCAGAATCGTCTCATTCCCCCACCATCCGTTATTCGTATAGACATCGATCTGCTCCTGTGAGACTGGTATCATAAGTTGCTCCTCTCTGGTGGTTAATGTTCATTCTGCCGGACCCGGTCAGTGCGCCCTTTTCTGCCGGCAGGTCCGGCCGATGAATCTGTCACATCCTGTCCCGGAACAATCTGCAGGCGGCTGACAGACCGGCAGCAGTGGATTGTACATGGCTTAAAGCCCCAGCGTTTTGGCAATGACGTTCTTCTGGATCTGTGAGGTACCGCCGCCAATTGCCAGAATCGGAATATCCCGGAAAAACTGCTGCACCATGGAATCCATGACATAGCCTTCAGCCCCCAGGATCTCCATTCCCATCATTGCCACTTTTTTCCCGGTATCCGCACAGAAAAACTTGCACATGGAGGTCTCCCGGATACACTCCATCTCCTGGGTCATCATCCAGGCTGCATAAAATGCCAGCTGCCGGGCCGCCTCCATGTGTGTCGCCATTTCGGCGATCTTGTGCTCCGTATCCTGAAATCGGATCCCGGGCCCCGACAGCTTTTTCCGCCTTCTGAGATAAGCGACACATTCCTTCACCACCGTATCCATCATACCGATGGCACAGGCTGACAGGACCAGACGTTCCCCGTTCAGGAGACGCATCATCTGGTGCCAGCCCTGATTGAGACACGCTTTGCCCCCCAGGATGTCGTTCTCTGAAACCTTCACATCCTTATAGTACACCTCGCAGGTGTCGGACCCCTTGTAGCCCAGTTTTTTGATCGGCGTCGCGCTGTACCCCGGGGTCGTTGTATCCACCAGAAACGATG
This sequence comes from bacterium, assembly GCA_018830885.1. Classification (GTDB taxonomy): domain Bacteria; phylum SAR324; class SAR324; order XYD2-FULL-50-16; family XYD2-FULL-50-16; genus JAHJRI01. The sequence goes on from JAHJRI010000270.1 coordinate 3,162, forward strand.
TGATTCCCTTATAGCGATCCGGCCCTGTTCGTGTATTGGTCACCGTTATGTTGGCCACACTGGCTCCGGAAATAAACATCTTGGAACCGTTGATCAGATAGTGATCTCCGACCCGTTCCGCACGGGTCTGAATATTGGCGGCATCGGATCCCGCATCCGGTTCCGTCAGGGCAAAACAGAATGTCAGCTCTCCCTTCGCCAGCCGGGGCAGGTACTTCTGTCGCTGTTCCTCGCTGCCGTTGACCTTCAGGATGTTATTGCCATACAGGAGCACATCACCCGCAGTCCATGACAGGACAGGCAATCCCTTGGAAATCTCTTCAAAAAAGATCATCAGATCCACCACATCACCCCCATCACCCCCATATTCCCTGGGAATGTTGATCTTCCAGAACCCCTGCTCGCCCAGTTTCCGCATCAGCTCGTGGGGAAATTCGCCAACACGGTCGATTTCCCTGGCCAGTTCCCTGCTGATCTCTTTATTGACAAAGGCCGCGGTTTTTTCACGCAGTTCCTGTTGCGATTTTGTGAAACGGTAATCCATGCGCATTCTCCAGATACATGGTTCGTCAGACACGACCGGAACGGCTGTCTGCTACTGATTGAATTCTTCAACGGTCTTGCGACAGGTCGCCTCGAGGACTTCCAGGCACCCCTGGGCCATTTCCTGGACAATTTCCCCGGCGGCAACAATTTTATTGGTTTGGGCAACACTCTGCCCTGCACTCCAGAGGTCCTTCCATTTGCGGGAGCCGATCTCGGGGCCAGATTCGGTCCCTTCAATACTGCTGGCAATCCAGCTGGCCGGGTTACCGGTGAGACGGTCCGTGCAGACGATCCCCTCCGGCCCCGTATGGATCACGGCCTGTTTATAGGCATCGCTGATACCAGCCTCAACCGAGGCCAGTAGCCGGGTTCCCGTAATGGCGCCACAGGCGCCAAGACAGAGTGAGGCGGCCAGTTGCGCACCCGTGCTGATCCCACCCGCGGCTATTACCGGCAACCCGGTGGATTCCTTCAGATAGGGAACCAGAATCAGGGTCGGAATGGTCCCACCGTGCCCCCCTGCTCCGGCCGCAACAGCCACAAGCCCGTCCACACCCCGCTCCCTGGCCCTGAGCCCCTGTTTCAGGGAAACCACGTCTGCAAAAACCAGTCCGCCGTTTTTATGCACATCCGTAATGATCAGGCTGGGATCCCCCAACGACGTGATAAAGAAGGTAACACCGTAATCCAGGCAGAGCGCAAACTGCTCTTTCCAGGGAAACTTGCCCGAGAGATGAATATTGACCCCGATGGGTCTGTCGGTTGCTTTGCGAATGGTCTTCAGGGCCATTTCCAGGTCTGCCGTCGAACGGTAGTTGGGCAGGGGAAACATCCCCAGGCCGCCTGCTTCTGAAACAGCGATGGTGAGGGCTTCATAGGAAACAAGAAACATCGGGGCTCCAATGATGGGGTATTGAATCCCCAGCAGCACCGTCAGTTCCGTTTTGATCTGTTTTTTCACACTGCCCCCGGTAAATGGGTCAATCAGCCATTGGTTAAAAAGCACCTTGATTAAATGGACTCCTGCGTTTCTTGAAAGATCAACCCTTTGGTGCGGTAAGTTCGATCATTTTAATGAATCCAGGTGCCCTAAAGTTAAGTGCTGCCGTGTTCAAGCGGCTGGAGATGGCTCGTATCTCCCCTGAAAACCGCCATGCGTTGCCGAATCTCCGCCGCAACCTGCATCCCGGATTTGACCACGGCCGGCAGACCGCTGTATCCGCTTTTTTTGACACCATCCCCGACATTGTAGAGATTGATGATCGGCGTCTTGATCGGCATGTCTTTGCCGGGCCAGGCATGCATCCCGGGCCAGTAGTCCCGGTAAAGCCCGGTCAGCAGTATCGTGGCCGACTGTTCAAACAACGGGAAAACACCCCTGATATCCTCGAAACAGAGCCCGATCTCCCTCTGGCGACCGCTTTCGCTGGAAAGCGCCGCCGGGGACGCCGGAATTGCGTTGGCGACCAGCAGATGACGGCCTTCCGGTGCCAGCCCGGGACAGACCAGGGTCGGTTGATAGAGACCATAAACCCGTTTCGTATGGGTTAACAACAGGTGGTTCTGCTCGAACAGCGGCTCCTCCAATCCCATCTGCAGACAAAGGACAGCCGTCGGTGCCAGCGTTGTTTCCAGTTCCTGCAGATAGGCCGCATCAAAGCAACGTCGCCCCGCCAGCTCAACTGTTTTCTGGGGACCGGTATCGCTGATCACAACCTGGGCTTCCACCTGGAACTCTCTGTCCTGGTAATGCAGGATAGCCCCCTGGACAACTCCGGCATCAGTTACAATCCGGGTTACCCTGGCGTCCGTCCAGATTTCGCCCCCATTCCTCAGTACAACCTGACCCAGCGCCCTGGGAAGCGCCACACTGCCCTCTGCACAGTACCCGAACTCGTTGGCCCCTTTGACTGTCCGGATAAAGCGGATGAAGGTCCGGGCGGACACCTCATCCACCTTAACCATTAAGGCCGCCTTGACCAGGGTCTGAAAAATATCGATAATACCGATATGATCGGTGTGCAGCTGAATCCAGTCATGGAGGGAGATCCCCGGGGAGGGTTCCTTCCACTGCACCGCCCGGGAGAGGGCCGACATCACTTTTTCAACAGAGTCCTGCCCGGCGCCGGTCGCCTCCAACAGCGCTTTCATGCCACCTGCACGGGTCACCTGAACCGGCTTTCCACCGATCAGGTACCGGGGGGCGCCAGCCGGCACCACATCAAAATCGGCCCCCGTCTGCTCAAAGAGTTCCTGGACAATACCATGGGTCTCGACGGCGAGCACGCCAGCGGTGCACCGGTACCCCTTGTATTCAAGGGTCGAGCACCTGCCGCCGATCCTGGACAACTTTTCGGCGACCAGCACCCGGTAGCCATCTCTGGCGAGAAGGGCTGCCGCGCTCATGCCGCCCATACCCGATCCAATCACCAGCACATCAGCCTTTTTGGTGCGCATATGTTTCCTTCAGCAGGGCGATCGCCTTCTGCCGCTCCCTTTCGTTTTCCGGCTCCCAGTGAATGATGGCATCGGTGGGACAGACGTCCAGGCACGCCAGGCACAGGGTACAGATATCCGTAGCTATGACGGCCATCCCCGGACAGGTAATGGCTTCCACAGGACAGGCAGTCACGCACATGGCACATCCGGCACACAGTGTCTGGTCAATTCGGATCATTCAATAGCCACGCCTCCCCCTGATCACCCGCCTGTTCTGAAACCAATCCTGAATTCCCTCCAGCTTACATACCATCCGGAACCGATTGACTGCGACCCCCGGTGGTATCTCCATCTGCCGGGGGTCGCGTTCTGTCCCTTAAAGGTTCCCGGCCCGGGTCTGTTTTGGAATCCCACGATGGTAATAAGGTTCGTTTGCACCAGTCCCTGCGGTAATTGATGACACGGTTGACCCTCTGCGGATTGCATCTCCTCATCGGCCAGGGCTGTCGTGGTTCGCCAGTGCTTTTCTCCTGCAAAGACGTCACAACCCGACCCAATCAACGATCCCCAGTGGGGATTCAAGCCTGATAACCCGGCTAAAACACGGACGGCCTCAAAGCATCGGATGGCGAGTCTTTCTGCAATTGACATACCCTTATCAATTCCTTCTAATTTTCAGCCATGTACCCAGTGTTTTAACACAATAACCCCCAAGGGTGCCCGGTATATTGATGACAGAGTCAACATATTGACCATTCGTTTTGCAGGAAAAGCACTATCCTGGATTCTCTTCCGCCTTCCCCTGTAAACTGCATGTAATCGGTTTTTGATGCTTCCTGCTGCCTGCCTGGTCATGATGCCAAATTGGCGCTGGTCTTGCAGAGATTATCAACCCTGACCAGCCCCTTTTATCAACCTGGAGCCACCCTGCAGACAAGAATGCGATTCTTCGGACGGCTATCGACCGCCTGCGCCGGGTTCCCGCCGATATTCTCATCACCGGTCACCGTCCGGATCCGATAAAGACAAGAGCGGATAACCCTGGCAGCGCTATCGGGAAACCATCACCCACAGAGAGGAGAAAATTCTGGCATACCTGATAAAACCCAGAACCATGGATGAGATTGTGAACCCGTGGATCATCCTGGAAAAGCCAAAGAAGCCGCCCAACGACTTCCGTTTCGGAGAAAGGGCTCATCTCGCAAAACACATCAAGCGGCTGATACGGTCGGGAAAAGGGGGCCCGGCAGATGACCACGATGGCTGTGCCGGTTGAAAACCGCCTTGGGTGGGACAAAACGAAGCATGAGAATGAACTTCGGGATGAGGGACAGTATGTTGATTCTGTTAGTCAATATGCTGATGATTTCGGATGCCACCTGATGGGCTTCAGTCTGAAAGCAGGACTGGAAGAGGTTTTGCCAGTTTTTTCAGCGGCATGGATACTGCAGAGGAAACGTCAGCGTAGTTACTGATGGGGACCCAGCGTCCAACATAGTCAACCATTGAAGAACCTGAGGGGGGAAGAGATATGGAATTCATCGATTATCAGAATGTTCATGACATGCTCAAAGCCGTTATTGCGGAAAACGGGGACCTGACCGCATACCGCTGGTTTGTGGATGACCAGGGGAATATGGAAGGGGTTACCTGGAACCAGTTTTACCAGCAGGCCAGACAGTTGTCGAAAAGCCTGATGGCACTGGGTGTCAAAAAGAACGACAAGATCAATATTATCAGCAGTCCCTGTTACAAATGGGTGTTGTGCGATATCGGGATCATTTTTGCGGGGGGCTGTACCGTCGGGATTTACCGGTCCAATCTGCCCAAGGACTGCCAGTATATCATCGATCATTCAGATGCTGTCCTGATCTTTGTCGAAGACGATGAACAACTGCAGAAGATCATGACGATCAGAAAGGAGATCCCGAAGATTCAAAAAGTGGTGATGTTCGGTGGTCATGTACCCCCTGACGATGACTGGGTCATCGGATTCGAGGAATTTCTGAAACTGGGGGATTCGATATCGGACGACGCTTTCCTGGCCCGCAACGCCGAACTCGGACCGGAGGATCCGGCTACGATTGTCTATACTTCCGGCACCACCGGTATTCCCAAAGGGGCTGTCATCACCCATGACAACCTCACCTTCAATGCCCAATCCGTCAAGGGATCCCTGGTAACGGAGAAGGGAGACCAGACGATCGTTTTTCTGCCCCTGGCCCATATCTTCGCCCGGGTCACCGTGTATGCATCGGCCATCACCGGAGGCACCGTCAATTTTGCCCGCAGTGTCGATTCCGTGGTTGAAGATATTGGCTTTATCCGTCCTCACTGGATGCCCAGTGTGCCCAGGATCTATGAGAAGATCTACTCCAAGGTGGTCAGCGGCGCCCAGGATAAGGGCGGAGTCGTCCTGAAACTGTTTAACTGGGCCTGCCGCGTCGGAAATGAGGTGAGTGACTGCATCCTCAATAAACAACCCATACCCGCCTTTACCCGGTTTCAATACGCCATTGCAACCAAACTGGTCTTCAGCAAACTGCAGAAGGTGCTGGGGGGCAACATCCGCTGGATGCTGAGCGGTGCCGCACCGTTGAACGAATCGATTGCCAAGTTCTTCCATGCCGCCGGTATTCTGGTGCTGGAAGGCATCGGCATGACCGAAAACACATCCTTCAGCCACACCAACCGTTTTGACAATTTTCGCTTCGGCTGGGTAGGCCTGCCCGGCCCGGGGATCGAATGCAAACTGGGGGATGATGGTGAAATCCTGATTCGGGGCCGGAACGTCATGAAAGAGTATTATAAAATGCCGGAAGAGACCGCAAAAACCTTTACCAAGGACGGCTGGCTGATGACAGGGGATCTGGGGGAAATCGATGCGACGGGGTTTCTGAAGATCACCGGTCGCAAGAAAGATCTGATTATCACCGCCGGCGGGAAAAACGTGGCCCCGTCCTATCTGGAAGGGGTGATCGGGACCTCCACCTTTATCAACCAGGTGATGGTGGTGGGTGACAGAAAGAAATACCTGACAGCCCTTGTTACCCTCGACCCCTTAACTGTCAGCGATTACGCGGCAAAAAACGGGATTGCCTATCAGCACTTCAATGAGTTGATTGCCCATCCCGCCATTGTGGCGCTGGTCGAGAAGGAAATTGCAGACAAGAACAAGAACTTCGCATCCTTCGAAACCATCAAAAAGGTGGCCATCGTCCCTGAATTCGATATTCAACATGGGTTGATCACCCCGACCATGAAGCTCAAGAAAAATATCATCGTTGAATTGTACAAGGATACCATTGAAGCCTTGTATCCCGACGATTAGCGGTCATCCGCGTGTGACCGCTTTGGGATCTGCCGTCCGGCCCGACTCAGACCACCCGCCTTTGCCGGCAGGCACTGGTCTGTCAATGGCCGGCCGGTTTCCAGCCCTCATCGAATCCTGACCCCGGGAATTTCTGTTGACAAACTGTTTTTATACACAGAAACTGTTCCTATAAACAGAAACGTTTGGACGGGAAACATGCCGTCCTTTTTCAAACCAACTGACTGACCAACTGTATGGAACTGTTGGGATAGCGGTTGAATCTCAATTGTCAATTTGGAGTAAATCGATGACGGCCAAAAAAATATATTTAACTGAAGATGAAATGCCCCGGCAATGGTATAATATCCTGGCTGACATAAAAATGAATCCGCCCCTGGGTCCGGACGGAAATCCCGTCGGGCCGGATGCTCTGTCCGCTATTTTCCCCATGAATCTGATCGAACAGGAGGTCAGTTCCCAGCGGTGGATCGATATTCCGGAAGAGGTTCTGGGGGTATTAAAAATCTGGCGGCCTTCACCGCTGGTCCGAGCGACGGCACTGGAAAAGGCGCTGGGGACCCCGGCCAAGATTTACTTCAAAAATGAAAGCGTCAGCCCCCCGGGCAGCCACAAGCCCAATACGGCGATACCCCAGGCTTATTACAACAAGGTTGCCGGCACCAAGCGGATTACGACGGAGACTGGGGCCGGGCAGTGGGGCAGCGCCCTCTCTTTTGCCTGTAATCAGTTCGGTCTGGAATGCCTGGTGTTTATGGTACGGGTCAGTTTCGACCAGAAACCCTACCGCAAATCGATGATGGAAGCCTGGAATGGCAAGTGCCTTGCCAGTCCGACATCCGATACCCAGGCGGGACGGGATGCGCTGGCCAAAGACCCCAACACACCGGGCAGTCTTGGAATTGCCATTAGTGAAGCCATTGAAGCGGCGGTCAGCGACAAGAGCGGATCCACCAAGTACTCCCTGGGCAGCGTGCTGAATCATGTGATGCTGCACCAGACCATCATCGGGTTGGAAGCCAAGAAACAGTTTGAAAAGATCGGTGAATATCCAGACATTGTCATCGGCTGTGCCGGCGGCGGCAGCAATTTCGCAGGCATCGCCTTTCCGTACGTGCTGGATAAGATCAACGGCAAGCAGATCGAGATCTACCCGGTCGAACCGGCCGCCTGTCCGACGTTGACCAAGGCTCCCTTTGTCTATGACCATGGTGACACGTCCAAGTATACACCCCTGCTGCCCATGCACAGTCTGGGTCACGCCTTTGTTCCGCCGCCGTTTCATGCCGGTGGCCTCAGATATCACGGCATGGCGCCCACCGTCAGTCAGCTGGCTGTTGAAGGGCTGATCACCCCGAAGTCGGTCACCCAGCTGCAGGCGTACAAAGCAGGTGTTATCTTGACACGCACCGAAGGTATCATTCCGGCACCCGAGACCAACCACGCCCTGGCCTGTGTCATTGACGAAGCCAACAAGGCCAAGGAAGAGGGCAAGGAGAAGGTGATCCTCTTTAACTGGAGTGGCCACGGACTGATCGATCTTTCGGCCTATGACCGCTATTTTGCCGGCGAGCTGAAGGATTTCGAACTGACAGATGCGGAAATGGAAGAATCTGAAAAGATTTTTGCCTCCCATCCCAAACCTCAGATGTTAAAAAGTCGGTAAAAGTCATGGACAAAAGCAGGGACAGTCTGGACAGGCACTGCCCGAGACTGGGCGGCACGATCTTTTTTGAATACTGCAGAACCTGCGGGGATGAAGATCAGCCCTGCTGGAAAATCGCTGACTGCTGGTGGGAAGTATTTGATATCATGTCCTATCTCAGAGAAAACCTGACAGCGACCCAGCTCAATCAGCTGCTCGAGAAGAAAGAGCAGCCCCAGCCCAAGGTCACGAGCCTGATCGATTTGATCGAACAGGCCCGCCTCCGCTCATAACAGGCCATTGCTCCGGCACTTCGCTGCCGGAGCGGGTCCTTGTCCCCCGTGATCATCGGTCACTGACCCTGGGGTGTGAAGGCCTTCATGTGACCGATTCCAGATCCGTGAGCCCGGTAACGGTGGGGTTTTCGCCACAGACAGGGCAGGTGCGGTGGCGGCTGAGCTTGATTTTCTGAAAGTCCATATTACTGGCATTGATGCTCAGAAAAACATCTGTCAACAGCTCGCCGGTCCCACAGACATATTTGATGGCTTCCGTCGCCTGGATGGTACCCAGCAACCCTGCCGCCGATCCCAGCACACCTGCCTCTGATGCGGCCATGACCGTCCCGGTGGGTGGCGGCTCATCAAAAACGCACCTGAAACAGGCCGTTTTCCAGGGAATCACGGTCAGTGTCTGCCCATGATAGCGGATCACGCCGCCGTGGGAAAAAGGGACCCCCTCCAGCAGACAGGCGTCATTGATCAGGTATTTCGACTTGAAGGTATCCGTGGCGCTGATCACGAAATCGTATTCCCTGATAATCGCGCCGATATTATCGGCCTTGACAGCCAGCTGGTGGGGGGTCACCGTAATCCGGGGATTGAGTGCCCTCAGTTTTTCAGCGGCGGAAACCACCTTGGGTCGCCCCAGGTCCGGGGTTGCATGGAGAATTTGACGCTGCAGGTTGGAAAGATCAACCGTATCACTGTCCACCAGTCCCAGGGTACCCACCCCCGCTGCTGCAAGGTAAAAGGCCGCCGGGGACCCCAGTCCGCCGACGCCGATAACGAGGATTTTTGAATTGAGGATCTTTTCCTGTCCTGCAATGCCGATATCCGGCATGATAATCTGCCGGCCATACCGTTCGCGGTCTTCTTTCGTTAAAGTGGCCATGGTCTGTTGATCCGGGCTGTGGTTTTTCAGATGATCGTCTCATTGTCGCAGCAGCCCCGCTGGTTCAGGTCACCGGTGAAAGCTGAAGGCGACCGGTCCCGGGACTGCCCGCGGGACCCGCTGGTGACTTATTGACAAAAATGGTCCATTCACTCAGGCTGACTCTTACAGGATAGATTTTTGCAGGCCAACTGTAAAGCGTGGCCGGCTTTTCATTTAAAAAACAATCAGACGGAACCGTCCCATGGGAGACCCGATTCTAACACACAACACCATCAATCAGCGACTCTGCGGCACACCTCAGGAAACGAGCGAAGGGACAAGCCGGGTCCTGCTCACCACCGGTCCGGATATGGCAGTAGACGATCACGGTCTGGTTCATGGCGGTTTTATCTTCGGTCTGGCCGACCATGCCGCCATGATTGCGGTGAACCACCCCAACGTGGTGCTGGGTTCAGCGGAAGTCAGATTTCAAAAACCGGTCAGGGTCGGCGAAACAGTGGTGGCCGAAGCCAGGGTGGAAAAAAGCGACGGCAGGAAACGACCGGTCCACGTCTCCGTCAAACGCCACACCGAGACCGTTTTTGACGGCAGTTTTATCTGTTTTATCCTGGACAGCCACGTGCTGGCAGGCTGAGGGGCTTTGCTGCCGACAGGAAAGATCCAGGCTCGGTTTCAGGGTGGTGAAGAGAGGGTCTGACGGGGGAACAAATCCAGCGGGAATCCTCTTGCGGCCGGTCAGCTGTTGCGGTTTTCCATCTCTTCCTGGTAGGCGAAAATCCGTTCAATTTTTTCGGCCAGCACTTTCGCATCATAGGGTTTGGTCATGAAATTACTGATGCCAGCCTTGATCGCCTCCATGAGGTTGTCCTGGTTGTCATCACCCGTCACCAGCAGGAAAGGGATGCCTGCCAGGGTCTTGTCCGCGCGCATGGCGTTCAACAGTTCGACGCCTGTCATCTGCGGCATGTTCCAGTCAGCGACCACCAGATCGAAGGACTCTTTTTTGAGTTCCACCAGGGCCGTGGTCCCGTCATCAGCAACAGCGACATTGGTAAACCCCAGGTTCTGAAACACTTTCCTGGCCGCCATCCGTATCCCGACAGAATCGTCTACCACTAAAATTCTAATATTTTTGTTTACCGACATCTCTGTTTGCTGGCAAAAGTTGGTTCTGGTTCACTGGCAAGCGACCTTTTCTGTCACCGGAGCCCGTTTGGTTCACGGCATCAACCCCGGTTCAGAAGTGATTGTTTCACTTCACGCCGAATTTATCAACCATTTAAAACCCGATCGGTTGACAGATCCGCCCTGCACCGGATAAAAACAGGATCCTCCCGCCGTCACACGGCGCTGATGGCACGGATAATATCCGCAAACGAATTTTCCGCCAGCTTCCCCATCTCTTCATCCGTTCGATCCTGAATCGGGTGAGGGACAAAAACAGCGGCCGGATGAAACCCGAGGGCCGCAGACTGGGCGCGAGCCGCTTCCACAAACTCGTCCGAGGCGATAAAAACACTGGGGATCCCCCGGTTTTCCAGAGCCATGATATCATGCACACTGCATGATGTGCAGGAGCCTCAGTCCGCCAGGGCTTCGACCACCACCTGGGATTCCATCGCCATCCGCTGATAGAGTTCGATGGGGGCGACCCTGGCAAAAGTCGGTTTTTCATAGTACCTGACCGTCAGACCCTCCGCTGCCATAAGTTCTCCCAGACGTTTCAAAAAAACAGCTCCCCGGGCCTTGGAAATATCCAGCAGACCAATTGTTATGCCGCTCAGGCTCTTCGGCCGGGGCAGGATTTCCCTTTCCGCCGACGATCTTTCTGCTGTGGGATCGAGTAACACCGATTTCTCCTTCATCATTTTATCTCCCTGGTCACGGTCTGGCTGCCCTTTGCACCACTGGCAATCCAGCCGGTGATGATGGCTGAGAATTTCCCCGCCGTTCCGCCGGCGTGAACAATCATCAGTCCATCCTTTTTGAATTTTGGAATCCAAGGAACATCTGCGTAGGATTCCGGCAACCCTTCAGTATTGCCGTCCGCACCCCGCACGGCATCGCGTCCCGATATCTGCAGCAGGCTGTGTAACTCCTCCAGCAACCGCTGTTTCGACCAACCGGCTGCCTGAAAAACAGCCGCGTGTTCCGGGGATATCACCACCACCACATCTGCGGCCATACAGATCTTTGGATGAACCACCGCCTTGAGGCACCCGGCCATGGAACGGGCAAGGGATTCCGGCGTTCGGGAAAGCTGGTCGTAGATCTCATGGATGCCGTGACCTGGAAAGAGGGTCACCGTCGACACCCCTGGATCAAATCCTTTCTGGACCGACAGGGATTCCCAAGGGGAATTTTCTTCATCCTCGGCAAAACAGAAGGTGTACTTTCCTGGACTGCCCAGCGTCGCCCGATCGACGCCACCGGGAATACCGCCACCGACATTTCTGATAACCAGCTGCAGGGCACGGCCGATGGTCGCGTTGGCCCGGTTCCCCTGACCCAGCGCATTAACCCCCGAATTCATCTGTATCGCCTGGCGCACCGGTCCATTCACGATCACGACCGGGCTTGAAAAATAGGTTGTCGCCAGAAGTCCGTGCATGCAGAACGCATCCAGGCAGGCAGCCTCAACCGCCGCCAGAACGACCGGCAGATACTCCGGTTTACAGCCCGCCATCACTGCGTTGATCGCCACCTTCTCCACGCTGCAGGCGGCATTATTGGGGGGGATCACCCCGACAATCTCATCCGGTTGTCTCCGGGTGCCATGCAGCATTGCCAGCACCCGTGCCGGCGTGGGGGGAACCACCGGCAAACCGTCGGTCCATCCTTTTTCGAAGCAGGTTTCCAGATCGTCGGCCATGGGTGCCACCTCGATCCGCCTGGCGGCCAGCCGCACAGCGCCAAACCGCAATTCCAGCTCCTCCCGGATCCCAGGCGCCACATTCAGCGAGCCGCAGCCTGGCCGATAACCCGGCAGACCGCTGCCCAGATGGTCCAATCCGGTCAGTGATTCCCATTCTTCCCTGTGCCACCCCGCCAGTCTGGCAACCTCCTTCTGGTCCCGGGTCAGGATCAGGGTCGGGACAGTTTCGATATGATGGCAGAACGAAAATTCCAGACTCGCATCATGAATCACCCTTTCACAGCCTGCCGGAAAGGATGGATCATCCTGGGAATAGACCGTCAGCTGAGTCCCGGCATCTGCCAGCTCCTGAACCAGCGGTTCTATCAGGACACATGTCGGACAGGTTTTTTTAACAAACAGTGAAAACCCTTCCGGAAGTCGTTTCATGGTCAATCTCATGCAAATGGTTGGAAATAATACCGTCCAGGGTCCGGCCGCTGCCATCCCCGCGGATCAAGCGGCTGCTTTTTTCGGTTGTCGGGTGCCCTCATCCTGGTTCCGACCATGTTCCTGAAAATCAACCTGCCTGTCAACCGAAAAGGGTCTCCAGGAATAACCGTTCGGGGAAGAATCAACTGGCCTGGCGGAACAGCAGAACGTGTCTTTTCAGCCTGCGCTCCGGTTGCGGCAGGTCACAGCATGCGGTCTTTCAGGCCCTCATGAACAGACTCTGACCCATGGCCAGCAGGGCTGCAAAAATGATCACCCCTGCGATGAGGAAGTTCAGCTTTCGAATCGAGAGGGAATACGCGATACGCGCCCCGAAAATCGTACCCAGCATGGAGACCAGAACCAGCAGCAGGATGAGAATAACCGTTTTCAGACCCATCCCACCGGTTTGGGAAATCTGGAAAAAGATCCCCGATGCGGCAACCACGGTCGTGATCAGGGAGATCAACATGGCCGTACCCGTCGCTTTCAGGGTCGAATAGGCAAGACAGAACATCAGGAAAACCGCATACATCATCCCGCCACCGACGCCAACCAGACCGCTCTGAAAACTGACGGCAAATACAGCGGGATAGATGAGGGTTTTGCGGCTGATCCATCTTCTGCGGGTGGGTTCGGCTTTCACGACGCCCGAGGTTTCACTGCCATCCACCGGCACTGCTCTACGCCGTCCCTGTTTCAGCCCCCGGCGAATAAAACCCATCCCAAACAAGAGCGTAACAATGGCCGAGGGGTTTTTAAACAGGTGCTCATTCTGGGGAATAAAGGTTGTTCCCAGAAAAACCCCCAGGATCGCAAAAACGGCGGCGATGAGGGACAGCCGGAGTCCCTGCCGGACATCCAGCTGCCGGTTCTGCGCTGCGATAATAATCATGATCAGCGCATTGCCGCAATCGATGGACAGGCTGATAAAAATCGTCAGGTAAAGATCAAATCCAAACAGGACAAACAACACGGGAACCATCAGCATCCAGGCGGTCATGCCGATAGCGCTGGCGCCCAGACCGACGATGAAAGCCAGTGGGACCAGCACAGTCAGGAGTAAAAGGGACATGGCAAATTGAAATGGGTTTTCCAGGCAAGCACGTTCAGTTATTCGTGCATGGAGTATTCAGGATGGTGGAAAAACTGTCAAGACCTTCAGACCGTTCCACAACCGGCGCTATCAGTTATTCACCGGATTTCGGCCCGGAGTCGCATTGTCCCGTCAGGCGCCGGTTGATGGCGATACCGGTGACCGATCGCCTGCCTGCTTGACCACGGGGGGTGCACCAAATATGTGTGGGTACCTGCAAGCGGAAAGAGGTTATGATCCCATACCCCCATGTTTTTGGTGCACCCCCACGGGGTTCCGGATTGACGGGACAACCCGGATGCATTAGATTGTGGGTGAATTCGGTCCGGCGAGCGCCGTCTGGCCGGCAACTCCTTTATCACTTTGATGGAACTGTACCTCAATGGATGCCAGCCTTGATTCCTTTTTGACATTCAGGGTCGACCGCTTGAAAAAAATCTCCCAGGAAATTGCCGTGAAGGGAGAGCGAAACCTGGTACCCCGGATCTGTGATGCCGTGACACAATTCTGCCTCAATCGCCCGGACACCCCCTTTTTCAAAAAGGCAGAAGGCACCAAGCTGATCCGGAAGGATCTGAAGTACTTTTTCCCCGCCGTTTTCGGATTTGATATCCGGATCTACACCACGGGCTCCAATCTGGATTTCGACAAAAAACGGTACCTGGCTGAGAAAGACGAGCTGGTTGAGCACTCCCATATTCTCCACAGCCTCTCCCGGCTGATTCTCATGGTCATCACCTATGAACTGCTGACGGTGGATATCGAGGAGGGGGTCGCAGTCGATAGAAAACTCATTGAGAAGGCCAACCGTCTGAATGCCGATTTTTTAAGTCTCTTTGCCACCTATCTGGCAGACATCCTGGATGTCCCCCCCCACGCCCAGAAACTGAAACTGTCCCAGGGAAAACTCCGCAGGAGAACCCAGACCCATCTGACAGGGGATACACACGCCACCATTCTCAGCTGGATCGAAGCCGGCATCGTCCCCCTGGACACCACTGGTCTGGAAAAACTGTTCGAAGCGATCTGCCGCAACAGAAACCGGGAATTCCCTGTTCCGTCCATCCCTCTGGACAGCGGGCACCGGATCATCATCAATCCCCTCAAGTTGCTCCAGAATCCCGTTCCGAATGACATGTTGCTGAAGACCGTCCGCTTCCGGTATCACCTCACGACCTATCTCTATACAGCAGCCTTCTATCGACAGCCCCGCAGAAAGCGGGAGATCCTTTTCAAAAAGGTGTCCGGCACCCTGCAGGACCTGCCTGAGCTTTCCGATGAGCGCATCGCTGAACTGGCCGATTTTCTGATCGGAGACCGTTCCCGCAGGCTGCAGCGAAAAGTCGGTTTTCACTTCGATCCCCTGCCGGACGAATGTCCCATTGAATGGAAACTGTGGGAACGGGAATCCGTCTATCTCGGCGCCAAACCGGACAATCCAAAAATATCCCCCCAGCACCGGTCCCTGCCCGGGTCAGTTCATAAGTCCCTGAAAAAACCGGTCTGCATCCTGTTGGACGTTTCGGCGTCCATGTCTGACTGCCTGGATATCGCCATGAAATCGCTGGGGGTATTGTTTGCAAAACTGAGGCAGCATCCGGTCAGTCTGGTGCTTTTTTCGTCCCGTGCCGGGGTTCTGAACCAGGGAATACCCATTATCAGCAAAGGACTGCCGCTGGGACAGGAAATTCCCTGGCTGCCCAAAATGGTGGACACCACCCGCAAAGGTCTTTTTCTCGGCGGTACCACCTCCATGGGCAACGGTATTCTCCTGGGAAAAGCCATGGCACTGGGAATCGCTCAGAAAATGAAAACCCGGAAACACTGGACCCGTGAGAACGCCATCACCTGTCACTGTATTCTTATTTCGGACAACCTCCACAATACCCCCCGGGACATCAGCGGAACGGACAGTTCCGGCAACTACCTGGTAGAGTGCCAGGACAATGTGATAGAGCACGCCATCAGATCAGGTTGCAGTATCCACAACCTCATCTGCTGCTCACCAACCAGTAATGTCGATCAGGTCATTTATAAACTGCAGGTGATGCGGTATATCGAAATCCTGGCCCGTGACTATTTCAAACTGGAAGGCCCGGGTATGCCAGCATCCAGAGTGTTTGAAAAGGACCTGATCATGACGGCCCTGAGCAGCAAACCCAAAACAGTCCTGTTCCAGTACCGCAAGGAGGAGGACAGTTTTTCCCTGGTCAACACCTGGGCCAAATCTCCAGTACAGGATCAGCTGATGCAGGCCATCGCCGGGTTTGTTGTCTACCTCCGGATTAAACTGAGAAACAACCGGGAAATCTTTGATGCCCT
>JAHJRI010000271.1 GCA_018830885.1 bacterium
TGATGACCCTTTCGCCCACAAAACGCCCCATGGTAATCAGCTCCAGGATGGCATTGGTCCCAAGTCGATTGAAGCCATGGAAGCTGGCACAGGCACATTCACCAACCGCATACAACCCGTCAATAGTCTGCCCCGGGGATTTCTCGACCTCTCCCTGCACATTGGTGGGGATGCCGCCCATCGTATAGTGGGCACTGGGGCGAACCGGGCAGAGATCCACTTTGGGGTCCAGATTCAGATACCGTTTGAAAAAACCGCTCACCTCCGGAATCTGGACCTCATGCACATACTCCGACAGATGCCGCAGGTCGATCCAGATATGTTCGATCTGGTGATCCGGGTTCAGGATTCCCCTGCCCTGCCGGATTTCGGTTTCGATGGCGCGGGCCACCAGGTCCCGGGGTGCCAGTTCTTTCATCCTGGGTGCATAGTCGACCATGAAGGGATCCAGGTTGCTGTTGCGCAGAATGCCGCCCACCGAACGCAGGGTTTCACTGGCCAGAATACCGGGGCCCACGATCCCGGTGGGATGAAACTGGACCGCTTCCATATCCATCAGCGGCAGTCCGGCCTGCAGAATTACGGCATGGGCGTCACCGGTGTTCTGCCGGCAGTTGGTGGTGACCCGGAACACCTGGCCGCAGCCACCGGTGGCCAGAACGGTTGCCCTGGCTGAGACCGCCACGAATTCACCCTGTTTTTCCTTTAGAAACAATGCTCCGATGCATGTCTCTTCCTCAAAGATCAGCTCTGTCAGATTGGCCTGGTCCAGGAACACTGCCCCACCCTTGAGGGCCTCTCCCCAGACACTGTCCATGATACCTTTACCGGTGCGGTCCGCCTCAAAGACAGCCCGGAATGCCGACGCCTCTCCGAAACGCACCGTATGGCCGCCGAATGTGCGCCGGTTCAGCCTGCCGCCTTCATCCCGGGTGAAATGCATGCCCCTGTTCTCCAGCCAGATAATCTCGTCCCAGGCTGCTTCCACGATCTTTTTGACCACGTTCTGATCCGCCATGCAGTCCGATCCCTTCCAGGTATCAAACATGTGGTAGATGGGTTTGTCCGTCGGATCGGCGGGATCGACCGCCGATAGTCCTCCCTGGGCACTGCCGGTATGGGATTTCTGGGGGTGGGCGACCTTGGTTGCCGCAATGATGCGGGTATGCGGGCGTTTTTCCAGGATTGCGGCTGCACATCTCAGACCGGCCCCGCCAGCCCCCACGATCAGGACATCACATTCCAGACGGTCTGTTATTTTCAGTGGGTGTTGCATACCATTGTCTCCATGACATGACAGATCGTGCAAACCAGTATACGGCTCTGTATGCTGGCTAGACCCCAACCAATAACCGGATACCGAATCCCGCAGAAAGAACCATGACGACAGCTGTGACAGCAGAAAGGGACATGCGGGCCCTTTTCCCCGGAATATAATCCGCTGTGACAGAATTCAGGCCATACCAGCCGTGATAGAGCACCGCCAGGAGCAGGGCAACGTCAATCAGCCTGATCAGGGGCAGCTGCAGACGGGCTGCAACCTCGCCGGCATCTCTGGCCATCTGGTCATTGAGGTGCATGAACAGAAAATGGGCCGGAATCATCACCAGCAGAAAAATCCCGGTGATCCGCTGCAGTTTCCACTGTTTCGCATGGGCTGTCTTCCGGAGACGCTCCACCAGCACCACCGTGACTGTCAATGCCAGCAGCAGGGTGGCCAGCCAGTAGAAGAAGGCCGAGACAACCTGATCACCCGACAGCATCAGAACCCCCATCAGTGCGGCAAAAATTCCACAGAGTTTTATGACCCAGCCGGCCACCAGATCATCCCGGCGCACCTGAAAGCTCTCATACAGGATCAGCCGGCCGCCATTGAGCGTGTGAAAAATCACCGGCAGCACCAGAAACCACTCCAGCAGTCTGAACACGAAACCATTGTATATCAACATTTTTGCCTGATACACCGCCGTATTTGTCAGTGAGGACAGGGTATAGATATGAAACCAGACAAAAACAACCAGCAGGATACCGCTGAGACGGTGTCCCCAGGAAAGGATGAAGTATATCCCCCGGGTCTGCATGTAAAAGGAAGGCCCGTGAAATCGTTCGCCGGGATTCAACCTGGTTGTTGGTCTAATGGCTGTTGTATTCATTTCGGTTCTCTGTGGATGGAACGGGTCTGGCCGGGCCCCCAGTCTGTTGCCGGTCAATAATCCGGATAAAAGCTGTGGCGCCATACAGAATAACAGAACGGCAATCCGGATTCATCACGATGGCTCAAAAAATCAAAGCACACGAAACCCAAATGACCCGTTTACGTCGCGAGGGAATCGGCGGTAGTCCGAGGGCGATGATTGATCTTTTGCTGAACGAAACCGGAGGGGGTGACCGACACAGTGACAGAAATACTGTCTGAAAACAAGTCAGAGACTTGATTCTAAGTCCTGGAATCGGGTTTTTCGAATATTCCAATTTTCATGATAACCACGAAAATGGCGGAGAGACAGGGATTCGAACCCTGGGTAAGCTCGCGCCTATAGTTGATTTCGAATCAATCCCCGGCTAATACATAGCAGTTCAGCATAGTATAAAAACCCCTTGCATTTCTAGACCTTGCCAATTATGGTTGTTTAATACGGTATAATAAAAACCACCTTAAACAATCATTTTTGAGTCCTGTGTGAGTCCTGGAAATGCTAAACGACCGTCAATTGAAAAATGCCAAGCCTGCCCCCTCACAATACGACTTGACGGATTCCGGTGGACTATCTGCCCGGGTCCATCCTTCCGGGAAAATTTCTTTCATGATTCGGTACCGGCTTGACGGTCGACAGTATCGTAAAAAAATAGGCAATTATCCGGCTATATCACTCAAGGAAGCCCGTCAAAAATCCACAGAGTATCAGTCTATGATAGATCAGGGCATCAATCCAGTGGACGCTGAACGATTCCGGCGGGAAGAAAAAGCCAATGAGCCGACCGTCGCGGAATTCGCCCAGGAATTCAACACCCGATATTTACAGAAAAAGCTGAAAAGCCCTAGCCAACCCCTCAGAAACCTTACTTACGACGTTCTCCCGTATATTGGCAACCGGAAAATCTCAACTGTCACCCGGCGGGATCTGGTTTTCCTGCTGGATAAAATTGTGGACCGGGGAAGTCCTGTCCAGGCAAACCGGACCCTCTCGGCAATCAAAAAGATGTTTGCCTATGCAGTCGAACGCGGAGTGATCGAGGATCCATCTTTAAATCCCGCCCTGGTGATCACGAAATCATCAGCTGGAGGACACGAAGAAAACAGAAAACGGTTTCTGACTCTGACTGAAATTCGGATTGTCTGGTTGAAGTTGAATGACTGGATGGTTGACCCTATCGTCAAGTCGGTCATCAGATTAATGATATTGACAGGGGTCCGGGTAGGCGAAGCGGTCAAAGCCCGCAGAGATGAGATCGATTGGAAAAAAGAAATCTGGACTATTCCCGGGAGGCACACGAAAAACAGGCAGCCGCTCAAAATCCCGCTTACTGACCTGATGATTGCAGAAATAAAAGGCCTGGAACGAATCGCAGGAAATAGTCCATATCTCTGTCAGTCTCCTGTATCAGAATTGCACAAACCCGCTTCAACAGACCTCACATCCCGGGCAGTTGCTCGGAGTCGTGACTATTTTGGAATCCCTGTCTGGACCCCGCACGATCTCAGGCGAACATTGTCCACCCATATGAATGAAATATCTGAACCCTGGATCGTTGAGAAGATTCTGAACCATAAACTTCAGGGCGTGATGGGCGTCTATAATCAGGCCGAATATCTGGACAAAAGGCGTGATGCCCTTACCTTATGGACTGAAAAGATAAAACAGATCACTGCCCCGGATAATGTTATCCAAATTAAGAAGGCCTAGATACCACTTTTGTATCATTGACAAAACGCGCTATTCTATTATTAACTTGATTTGATAAATACAGGAGGATTTATGGAAGTAGCACTCAAAGAAGAATTTGAATATTACCTGAAATACCAGGATGAGCTGGTCGAAAAATACAATGGAAAGGTTGTCGTTATCAAGAAAGGAATTGTTCTAGGAGCCTACGAAAGCAGCATTGAGGCAATTGAAAAGACACGCGGGAGTCATGAGCTAGGAACCTTTCTAATTCAAAAGTGCTCTCCCGGTCCAGATGACTATACGGTAACATTTCATTCAAGGGTCCGGTTTGAATAATCAAAGTGCGTTTACCGTCAAATTCAACGGACAGATAGCGAGGGTCATACATACCCCCGTCAGAGTAGCAGACTCAGCCAACAGGCAAACAATAAAAGAATTTCACGCCATATGGGATACTGGTGCCTCAGGCAGTCTTATTACTGAAAAAATAGTCCGTGAATTAAATTTAAAGCCGGTTGGCCCTGCCAGAGTTAAGACAACCGGAGGCGAAAGGCAAACAAACAGGTTTTTGGTTGATATCTATCTACCAAATAACGTCAGGGTCATCAATCTTGAGGCTACTGAGGGATCAATCGATGATGTCTCTGACGTATTGATAGGAATGGATATCATCAGCCTTGGAGACTTCGCAATTACAAACTCGAACAAGCAAACAGTTTTCAGCTTTAAAATGCCATCAACAGAAGAAATTGATTTTGTTAAGATAGTTGATATGCGAAAAGCGATTGCAGAAAGAAAACTGAAACCGCAAAGAAACGACCTCTGCCCCTGCGGAAGCGGGAAGAAATACAAAAA
>JAHJRI010000272.1 GCA_018830885.1 bacterium
AGAGGTATAATAATGCGTCAGTTTCAATAAATCAAGCCATAAAGAACCAGATTCCAAAAATATGTGGATTATTTATTGCTAATGGCCGGTTATTTCATATTACCAATTTTAGAGTCATAATTTTTGAGACACGATACTAGTGTTAAGGGCACCTTGATTAAATGGAACTCAGTCAGCATCAAAGGGTTGGTGTTTCAAGAACCCTGGAAGCCATGGATGGCTTCCAGGAGCTCCATGGATGGACTCGTGCGTTTCTTGAAAGATCAACCCTTTGGTGCGGTAAGTTCGAGAATTTTAATTAATCAAGGTGCCCTTAAGTCAACCGTCGAGGAATTTTCACCGCCTGCGCAATGGGCGTAGCAGATACTCAAGCCCGTTGATCTTTATCTCCAGCATCATTTCCAGATACAGGCCCAATTCCCCTTCCGGAAACCCATTGTGGGAAAACCAGATCAGGTACGACTCAGGGATCTCAACCAGAAGGCGATCGGCATATTTCCCATACGGCATGCGATAATTCGCCAGTTTTATCAATGTCTCTTTCTGTTCGCTGGAAACCATGGCAATGTTGATGCAAATGTAATGGGCGCCTTGACTAATTGGACCTCAGTCAGCACCAAAGGGTTGATGATTCAATAACCTTGAAAGATAAACCCTTTGGTGCCGGTAAACTCGATAATGTGAATCAATCAAGGCGCGCTAATAGTAATGGTTCAGCTGATTAACCAGGTAATCCGGTCATAATTCCAGCCGTTACAAAGCCTTTCAGTCAGCAGTCATGAGACGGACATCGTCAACATGGATATCGTTTTTTTAAATACTGGGTAGCATCCCCGGATGGTTGAAACTTCAAACCATCACCCGCTGCCAGGGCGAAGAGACCGGTTACGGTTCACCTGATACATCACACCCGCGTTAGCTTTTGGGAATAGCGACCCATGGTGCTGAAAAGCAGACGACCCTTTAGCCTGGAGAACGATTCCTGGCTGAACAGCCTATTTTTTCAGCAAAGACGCCGGCTGACCCCACAACCCTTCAAAAACAAAGCTTTCCAGCGGATTGCGGATACGCAGGGCGGTCTCCATTCCATACAGGCTCTCAGGCAGCACCTTGGGATCGCCAAGATAGCCAATGGCCATTGCCGTTACCGGCTCATGGGTCTCGGGAATGTGACAGGTCGCCCGTGTTTTATCGGTGTCAAATCCCGCCATCTGGTGGACGAACAGCCCCTGGGCCGTCGCTTCTGTCAGCAGGGCTCCGACAGCCAGTCCCACATCATGCCAGGCGTACCGATTGGGATTCCCGTTATGTTCGAAATGGCGCTTCGCTGCCGTTATAACCAGAACGGGGGCGCTTTTCGCCCATGCCTGGTTCCCTTCCAGCAGACAGGCCAACAGCCGCTGGTAAGCTTCCGGCTGCTCTTTTGTCGCCACGATAAAGCTCCAGGGCTGTGCGTTAAAACAGGACGGCGCCCATCGTGCCGCTTCCAGCAGGCTCTGCAGCTTGTTTTTTTCCACCGGCCGATCTGAAAATGAACGGGGACTCCAGCGTGTCTGCAGTCCCTCGGAAATCGGAAATTGATTCGATGCTCGCTTACTCTCGCCCATGCTCATCTTCCCCCCAAAAATTGTTTATTTGCCATTTATTGCTTACAAACCACCATGCCCCAGGGTGGGTCACAACGAAGGATGAAAAATAGCGATAACTTCCCGTGCCTGTCATAAAGCAGACAATGCCGTTAACTTAAACCCCCTTTTCCTGTGAAACATCAACGGTTCCGGTTTTCAAGAGCCTTGGAAGCCAGGGATGGCTTCCAGGAGCTCCAGGAAGGATTCATGCGTTTCTTGAAAATCGGAGCTGTTGGTGCGGAACCAGTCGCTGAAGTAAACGACATTGATTCAGCAGAGTTTATTTTCCTTGGTGATCGCCGTGTCTCTGTGGCAACTCTTTTTGATGCAAGCCAGACATGAATATCCGGTCTGGAAGGGCCTGAGGCGATTCAGCACCTGGTTGAGCAGGATCTGCAGGGACAATCGGCTCAGGGACTAGGGTCCGGATGGTACAAGGACGCGTCCCTGAGAGGTAAAAGAGATCCCCTGCTGATTTTGTGTGCCAATCATGATCGATTCAACAACCGGTGGATTTACAGACCTGTCGGAATTCCATTCCACAATGAAATTAGCCCCCGATCCACCACTCTTGTCTTTTTCCGGAATGACATAGCGCAGGGATTCCAGCGGTCCTAAAATTAAAGGTTTAGCCAGATATTTCTTGAGAAGTTTTCCCTGTGTTTCATAGTAGTCGACCACGATGATTCTGATTGGATGATGCTGGTCTACGTTCCTGATGCTCAGGGTGATGGCGAGCATGAATGCCCGTTCACGGTTGCCACTGTAAATATGGGAATAGGCAGGTACATAAACGGTCTGGCCCCGGGACAATGTTCTTCCTTCAGCCGCAGACAGGGACGGACATGAAACCAGATAGAGACATGATACAACGATCAAAAAAGCAGGAAGACGGTTCTTATTCATCGTACCCTCCAGATACAATATCCGCCGATCACCATGGACTGAATGGATACGGCAATAATTCCGATGTCCTTAAATAAATTTCGGTGGAACAGATCCACACCCTGATTGTTTCAATGCATCCTCGATGGTCTGCATGCCCTTGAGGACCATCATCTTCGACGTTCCATGGGCCAGCCATTTTCCGTTGCTGTCCATAGCCGTTGCCTCTGCCAGGCACATGGTTTTTCCGATTTTTATGCTTCGTCCTTTGGCGATGATCATGCCATCGCTGACCGGTGCCAGAAAATCGATCTTCAGATCAATGGATATCAGTCCCACCCCCTCCTCGAGTTCACAGTAAGTCGACCAGTAGGCAGCGGTATCGATGATGGAAGCATATGCGCCGCCATGAATCCCCCCATATGGATTCAAATGCTCATTTCCGACCTTCAGAACTCCTGAATTGGGGGACTTTAATTTGATACCAATTCGAAGTTCAGCTTAAAATTTGTCCCCGGATAGATCGTCTCCGTTTCGTTCAAACGGTTACACAACAATTGAACTGCACGATCAGCTTGCGGATTTGC
>JAHJRI010000273.1 GCA_018830885.1 bacterium
CAAATCCTTGGCATCAAATTCAAAATCGATCCAGGATCCCCTTTGAGGAATGATGCTGGCGGAATACAGCAGTTTCCCGCTGGAATGGGTTTTCCCCCGGTCATGATTGAAAAAGACCCCGGATGACTTATGCAGCTGGCTGACAATGACACGCTCGGTACCATTGACAATAAACGACCCTGTTTCTGTCATCAGTGGGAATTCACCCAGGTATATCTCCTGCTCCTTGATGTCGTGAATACTTCTTTGATCTGTTTTCTCATCCTTTTCCCAGATGATCAGTCGCAGCGAAACCCGAACCGGTGCTGCATATGTGACACCCCTTATCTTGCATTCCGCTTCATCATATTTTGGCTCTCCCAACCGATACGAAACATACTCCAACGTACAGGTACCGCCAAAATCCGAAATGGGGAAAACTGACTGAAACACAGCTTCCCAACCAAAGTTTTCGCGGCTCTCCGGTGGGACATCCTTTTGCAGGAACCGGTTATATGAGTCCTTCTGAATCTGTAAAAGCGGTGGTGGTTCCAGAATCACTTCTATTTTCCCGAAATCAACCCGAAATCTCTGAACGTGAGGATATTTATACATTTTGTCACTCTTCTTGGAGAAAGTATGATTTAATCTATCTTTAAAGCTTTCCATATTCCGTAAATTCCTTAAAGATACTTAGAATCCATAACGAATATAGTAAGACTGCCCCTGATACGGTCATGCGTATCAGTGAAAATACGCTCCCATCACAGGACAAACGAAAAACTCAATTTCCTGTAATGTGCTTTAAACACAAGGACTTAACCGTAAACAACGTGTTCGCTATTTCCAATAAAGATGTTTGAAGATGAAAATCTGTTTTGTTCTCTTGTGGGCATTTTGACAGTTGCTGTCTTCCAATAAAAAGGCAGGAAAAATTCATGTTTTGAATTTGGCAACAGAATTTTATGAGTACATGAGATGTTTAACTTTAAATATATTTCATAAATCATAAGCTCTGTCAAGCTTGGTTTATCGGTTTTACCTATATTTTTAACCCACTCTCCGATTTTTTCAGACTGGAAAATCCTGTCAGACTTCAACCCGGGATCTATAGCTTGACCCATCACATATAATCATTTACTGACTTGTGACAGTGAACTATATCTATTGTTAGAGTTCATGACAGGATCAGATTCACACCGGCACAAACCATGTTGAAAGAAATCCATCAAAAGACCTGGGTATTCGATTCAGAATGGGTCCCGGACCCGGCATCCGGAAGGGAGTTATACCGGCTTCCGGAGTCACTGACAGATGAGGCGGTTCTTGGAGAGATGTGGAAGGAAGGGGGCGCAACCGCGGATGACCCCACGCCTTACTTAAAAACGGTTCTCTGCAGAGTCGTATCGATTTCAGCGGTCGTCCGCACAACACTTCAGGAAAACGTCCGACTGCAGCTGCTGTCACTGCCCAGGGAGATCAATGATCCTGAACAATGTCTTGAATCCCATATTATTGATACGTTTTTGAATGCCATTGGAAAAAACAAGCCCCAGCTGGTCGGTTACAATTCCACACGATCTGATTTAAAGATCCTGATTCAACGGGGTATTGCCAGGGGCATCCAGGCTGCGGAATTCTGTCGGCGACCGGCCAAACCCTGGGAAGGCGTGGATTATTTCGCCAGAGGCAGCGACTATCATATCGATCTGATGGAAATACTGGGGAGTTGGGGCAAGGGATCCCCGTCGCTGAATGAAATGGCAACTGTCTGCGGCATTCCTGGAAAAATGGAGCTTGATGGAAATGCTGTCGCGCCTCTATGGCTGCAAGGCAGACTCGATCAGATCATTGCTTACAATGAGTTCGATGCCGTGACAACTTACCTTCTCTGGCTCCGTTTGGCGCATTTCAGCGGGTTGCTGTCCCACAGCGCGTACGTCGATGAACAGGAAACCTTAAAACAATTGCTCATGACCGAATCGGAAAGGCCTGAACGGGCGCATCTCAAGCAATACCTTGATGAATGGCTTCGATTAAGATCAATCCACAAGTAGCTAGACCTCAGCCGAAAAGCTATTTACCAAGAATAACATATGGTTAAAGGGAGCATTTTTGTGTTTTTCTCTAAAACCCCTCAATCAGGGGACTGAGAGATGGTTCTTTTTCAATTGTGGTCCA
>JAHJRI010000274.1 GCA_018830885.1 bacterium
ACACCTGTTCCCATATCGAACACAGCAGTAAAGTCCTTCAGCGCCGATGGTACTGCATGGGTAACCGTGTGGGAGAGTAGGACACTGCCGGATATCAAAAAGCCCAGCTGGCCAACGCCTACTGGGCTTTTTTGCGTTTTTTTAGGTTTGAACCTCATGAATTTATGTTAACCGTAACGGATTCAGGTCGATGGAAATACGGGATACAATCTTTAATATCAGGATCCTGGAACAGGATTAATTAGAGATGAGTGCTGTCACAGCACTTTTCCCGACAATGGGCGTATGTAAATTAGCAGTAGTTAGATTAATCAAAAATATTTAAAATTATTGATTTACATAAACTTTTTCTGTCTTTTTGTAAAAAACCGATCCGCGACATCTTCTGGAGAAAAGAAGCGATGGCAGTAGTAACCGTAAGGCATTTATTTGAATCCGGGGCGCATTTAGGGCACAAAACCCAGAAATGGCACCCGAAAATGAAGCAATATATATATGGTTCCAAATCTGGAATCTATATTATCGATTTACGTCAAACTTTAGAAAAGCTCAAGGCAGCTTACGAGTATGTTTTGAATATTTCGGCCAACGGTGGAAAAGTCTTGTTTGTTGGGACGAAGTTTCAGGCGAGGGATATTATTGTCGAGGAAGCAGAGCGGAGCGACAATTTTTATGTCAATTTGCGATGGCTGGGTGGCATGTTGACGAATTTCAACACTATCAAACAATCCATTGTAAAATTGAAAAAACTGGAAGATATTGCGGGTCCGGATCTGGATTATGTAGGAGTTTTGAAAAAAGAAGCGGTGAGAATGGAGAAGGAGCGGCGGAAACTTCAGAACGTTCTGGGCGGAATTACAGAACTGAGGAAGAAGCCGGCGGCAGTATTTATTATCGATATTAAACGGGAGTTTATTGCACTCAACGAAGCAAAAAAACTTGGAATTCCCATTATTGCAACGGCCGATACAAACTGCGATCCAAGAGGGATCGATTTTGTAATCCCCGGGAACGACGACTCCAGCCATTGTATTAAGCTTTTCACCAGCGTTATCGCGTCTGCCTCGATTGAGGGTAGAAAAATCTATGAATCAAAGATTGAAGAAGTAAAGGTCGAAAAGGATCAGGCTGAGAAAAAGGCTAAGAGCCCAGTCGGGATCAAGAAAAAGGATGTCGAAGAAAAACCGGCTGTTAAAGTGAAGAAAAAAGAGGAAGCTGTCAAAGCGGAAGAAACGGAGGGGGATGAAGTTGACGACGTGGCTGAAGCAGAAGACGTCATGGTTGAAACTGAAGAAGTTGCAGTTGAAACGGTAGAAATGGGTAAATCTACCGAAGAAGACGACACTGAAGAAAAGGAAGCATAAGTTGTGACCGCCGATAAGGAATCGACGGAAAATAACCATTCAGGAGTGGCTGAACGGTGATGGCTGTGTTCAGTCGTTTATCAGGGCATTGAAAAATGATTCAACCACTTTTTATTAAAAAGCTTAAGTTTGGAGAAACGTCGTGAAAATAACCGCATCTATGGTTAAGGAACTCCGAGAAATCACCGGCGCAGGGATGATGGACTGTAAGAAGGCGCTGAATGAGTGTGACGGTGACATGGAAGCTGCAAAGGAATTCCTGAGGAAAAAGGGCCAGGCCATTGCCAACAAGAAATCAAGTCGGGAAACGAAAGAAGGCGCAGTTAGCGTCTGTCTTAAAGGAAAGAAGGCTGCACTGGTTAAAATCGCTTGTGAAACTGATTTTGTGGCGATAAATGATAATTTCACAAAATTTATTGCAAAAATTGCTGAACAAGCGGTCGAAGCCGGTACCGCAGATCTGATGGAACAAACCACCAGTGCAGGGCCGATTAAGGAACAATTTGTAGAAGCAATTGCAAAGCTGGGTGAAAATATTGTCTTGATCGATGGCCAGTACTGGGACGCCGGTGACAACAGCGTGATCAATTTCTATACCCACACCAACAATAAGATTGCAGTCTTGATAGAACTTGAAGTGGAACCTGGAACCGACAGGGAAAAAGCAATGGAAGCCGCCAAGAACATCGCGATGCACGTTGCCGCTTCTGATGTTAAGGCCATATCTGAAAACGATCTGGATGAAGCGGTCGTTGAAAAAGAGAAGCTGTTTTTAATGGATCAGGCGAGAGAGTCAGGCAAACCTGAAGCCATCATCGAGAAAATGGTTATTGGACGGCTGAACAAGTTTAAAAAAGAGGTCTGTCTCCTGGATCAGAATTATGTCAAAGACCCGGATCGCACAATTGAGCAGTATATAGCCGATGAAGGGCGTGCTGCCGGAGGGGCGCTCACAGTCAAGCGTTTTTTTAAAGAGACAATCTAAGACACACCAAGGGGACATCAAGTCCCCTTTTTTTTTGCCAAAAAATCAAATGGAAAAAAAATATCAAAGGGTTCTTCTGAAACTCAGTGGTGAGTATCTGGGAGGACAGACCGGACACGGTTTCGATTTTGGGGTTATCAACATTCTGACTGACCAGATCATTCAGATTCATGATCTTGGCTTGGAAGTGGCGATTGTTCTTGGAGGTGGCAATTTTTTCAGGGGAACCAGGAGTATTCCTCTGGCGATGGATCGGGTAGCAGCAGACCATATCGGGATGATGGCAACTGTGATGAATGCAGTTTGTGTGAAAGAGGCGCTGATTGCTAAAAACAGAAAAGTGCAGGTGATGACGGGTCTCGAGGCTCCTTCAATAGCCCAAAAATTTCAAAAGGAAAGAGCGGTGAACCTGCTTGAATCGGGAAATATTCTGATATTTGCCGGCGGTACTGGAAATCCATTTTTTTCCACCGATACCGCAGCGGTTCTCAGGGGATTGGAGATCTCGGCCGATATCGTAATCAAAGGCACAAAGGTGGATGGTGTTTATGATAAGGATCCTGAAACGGATGCATCAGCAGTAAAATTTGAAAGAATCAGTTATGAACAGGTTTTAAGCAGCAATCTGAAAGTGATGGATGGTGCAGCAATTGCGCTTTGTCGTGAAAATAAAATGCCGTTATGTGTTTTAAGCATCGTTAACCCAGATGATCTTTACCGATTTGTAAGGGGTGAGGATGTCGGCACCATTGTACACGAATAAAAAGAATTCAGCATGTTCGCCGGATGGAATTAGCAGGTCCGGTATTCAGATTTGTGATTCAAATTTATACCGGAATATGTTAGTCTGGTGTTTCAGATGTTTCAAATAGAATCAGCAGTTTGAGATAGTATCACTGAGGTTTTGGTAAAGATTGAACAGATGAACCTGGTCAACGGAGGTATTATGAATCAGAGACAAAGATTTGCAATTCTTATTCTGGGACTGTTTTTTCTTCTCAGTCCTTTTATAACCCAAGCTGGAACGGTTTACCAACTGGATTTTTCAAAACAAAAAAATGGTAGTGCGACGGACTGGTTCAAGGAAAATGAGTTCAAATTACAAACTGATGCAGACAAGGTTAAAACGCGGTTTGAAAATGGGGTGTTGTATTTAGAGGTCGATAAGGATATTAATGGTCTCTTTACAAAATCTGTTCGAATTGAAGGCGCAACCAAAGTAAAAATCGAGTGGGGGGTTAATCGATATCCGGATGGCGCAAACTGGGAAACCGGAAAATTGAGGGAAGCCATTGGTTTTATAATTTCATTTGGGACGGAAAAAGTTTCCAGCGGAAGTATGGTTGTCCCGGATGTTCCTTATTTCATCGGAATATTTCTGGGACAACAGGAGAAGGAAGGGAAAGCATATACGGGGAACTATTTTAAAAAAGGGGGCCGATATTTTTGCAGTCCCTGTGGGAGTAAAGCAGGCGAGACGGTTGTGACTGATTTCGATTTGTCTGAGACGTTTAAGAAACAGTTTGGAAAAACAGTGGTTCCCTTTATTTCAGGTATTGGAATTGAGATTGACGCCCGTGATACAGACGGTAAATCCCAGGCAGTTATAAAATCTATCACCTTTTATTCTCCCTGATAGATACCTGGTATCGATTATCGAAAGGACAATGTCCGTCATTTTTCCAGCAACAAGCAATACGGGTGATTCGGCACTGCGTGTTCGATACCGGAGTCATCCAAACAGGAAACGGTGACGGGGACCGATATTTAATCAATTTGAACATAAATTCAATAAGCTACCATCTCTAACGGCCGGGGATGATCGCCCGGGAGTTTATGGAACATCTTTATTTGATTGAATGTTTATTTTTATGCTTGTACAATCTAAAGCAGATCTATTGATAGAGACATGTGCGGATGTGGTTAATCTATCCGCAAAAAAGGTAATGGTGACCTAGAGGATAACCTTTCTGATAATCGAATGAGGTGTGCTTCAGGCATAAAAATTGCCGATTAACCTAATTATGAATCATCCGGGGCATGGTTGAAACTGATGAGAATACGTCCGAATCAACCAGCTGATAGACAGGTCACTGGGTGATTCCTGAAGATTAAAACATTATTGGTGTCGGTGCGCTTCTGGATATATGAATTCGATTCAAAGGTATGCTGAACGAACGTTATCATCGCCGGGGGACCTTCTTATCCGGGGATTTTTCCGGAATAACAGCGCTTTTTTTTAGGAACTGTGGCTGAAAAACGCCTGAGGTTCCATGCAAATCATAAATGTGTTGAGCAATTAGAAGAATAGCGTGATTCAGGAGCCAGTATACATCAGGAGAGCATACGCGATTTTTGGTTAGTTCCTTATGATTTAAAATCATCGGATCTTGACGACTCAGCAATTTTGATTTATTTTCTGGTAGAACAAATTAGAAATCAAATAGCATTGGATTTCGTTGGAAATTATTTTTGGAGTGATCATGGCGGCGAATAAAGATATGAGAATACTGGTAGTCGACGATTTTTCTACCATGCGGCGGATTGTAAAGAACATTCTCAGACAGTTGGGTTACAACAATGTAGTAGAAGCAGATGACGGTACAACCGCGCTGACAAAGCTGAAGTCTGAAAAGATCGATTTCTGCGTCACAGATTGGAACATGCCCAAAATGTCAGGGCTGGAACTCTTGAAGGAAATAAGAGGTGATGAGTCACTGAAGGATATTCCCGTTTTAATGGTCACCGCAGAAGCGCTGCAGGAAAATATTATCACTGCAATTAAGGCAGGTGTAAGCAATTATGTCGTCAAGCCCTTTGATGCTGCGACGATGGCGGAAAAAATTGACAAGATTTTTGGTTGATTATTGCCCCTCGGTTTCACTCCCTCGATAAAACCCCTCTTCCGGAAGATATGAGGAGCTCAGACGCCGACTGGACTCCCTCTTCCCATCTCCAGAAAGTCTCCAGAAAAGAATGGATGCTTGTTGTTACGGTCTCTTCCCTGGCCTTGCAAGAACCCCTTTGCAGGCGGAATTAAGGGCTGCAGATTTTTTTAAACCGTTGTGCAAAGGCTTCATTTTGCCAAAGGTGCCGGATGGATGGTTCCAGGTGAAGTTTTTGGCAGGCAGAGAAACGGTCTACCGCTGAAAAGTCGGATTCCAGGCTGGTATAAAACTCGCTTAGCCGAGACAGGGAGATAAATGCGATCAGACGTCCGATCTTCAGATCCTGATTGCCCGGATCTAGCCAGAGACCAAAATCAGCTGACTGCAACGCCTTTCTCAACTCCTTGTCCATTATCTGCCGGGAAAACCCCTGCGCGATCCGCTGAGCTGCTGTCTGATCAGATCCGTCCCGTGTCAGAAGGACCTGAATACGCCCCGTTTTTATCTTCCGCCAGACCAGACTGACACTCCCATGTTTTGTCTTTTTTAAAATGAGCGTTTTTTCGGGCAGGGTTTTGCTGTTGAACAAATTCTCTCTGGGGGCGTTGAGTTGCGGTATATGAGGGCGGACAAACTTGGTGGATTGGGTCTTGATGGTGATAGTACTTTTTTCAACATCCAGGTTGACCAGTTGAAAATATGGGGGTTTTTCGTGGATCCAGAACTGAATGTTCCGCGGGCCGGTCCAGTAGAGTTCACTGCACCATTCATTGTCACAGAGATTTGCCATCAGAAAGGGGAACGTTCGCAATGGCTGATTGTGAATAGTGATCAATTCGGGTTGTTGCCAGCAGACTAGATTGGGATTTTTACCTGTCAAGCGGGCAGCCAAAATGAGATCCTGGGGGATTTTAAGCGTTTTGGACAGCATTTGAAGAACCCTTTTTTCTTCCATTTTGTTCGCTGGCTGAAACCCCGCCAGTGAATGAATCCGGGTTCTAAATATGTAGGTGTAGTCACTGCTGATTTTCAGGTTCCCGGCGTCTATTTCATGGTACTCTTCAGAACCGTAGTTATAGAGCAGGTACTGATTGGGAAGACAGTTGAAAGCCGGTTTATCCGTTTGTACCAGAGATACCAGCAGAATTTTATATTTAAATGAGTTAAATACTCCCAGGGCTGTTTTATCCGGGGTCAATTCAGCCAGGAGTTTTTCCTGCTTTGCGTAGCTTGGATTTGTAACCAGTAACGAACAGAGGAATAAGCAGAAAAAAACCTTTTTCAATATTCCGTTTTGTTTCATGCGTTTCCTGGTCAACCCAGCATTGCGCCGCCGATACCGCTATGCAGGGATATATAGCCTTCCCAGCGGACGTTTCGTTTTACCATTTCATCGGCAATGGTTTGCGCCAGGTGTTGCTCTTTTTCGTTCAGTACACCACGACAGGTTTCAATAGTCTTGAAAATACGATGCCGTTCTTTCTCCTGAAATACCTTTTCCTCTTCCAGTCGTTTCAGCTCTTCTTCCTTTTCCTGTTTCAACCTGATTTCCTCAAGACGCTTGGCCTCCGCTTCTTTTTCCAGCCGCATTCGCTCAGCTTCGGCTTTTCTGAGTTCGAGGGTTTTCTGTTTCTGAATACGCTCTTCTTCTGCTTTTTGTTGAGCCAGTTCCCTTAATTTAATTTTTCGCTCTCTTTCAGCCTGCCTCGCAGCTGCCTGCTCTTCCTCCAACCGCTTCCTTTCAGCATCGATTTTTCTTTTTTCTTCTGATTCCAGCAGTCGCTTCTCATGACGATCAGCAGCCTGTCGTGACCTGATATCGGTCGCATCCAGTGAAGTGCTGCGCCCTGCCGCTGGTCTTGCAGGGATGGAACCTGAGCGATTGACCACGCCTCGACCCGGGGAAGGGATTGGCGCTCTCCGGGAAGGACTTGGGGGCGGACTTTGCAGTGATGGAGATGGAGGCGGTGTTAGAACATGACTGCCACCGGGAGCGGTCTGCGGTTGGCGACCGGCTTCCTCTCGGGTAATCGGTGTGCGCAAGATACGGTGGTTAGCGTCAGGATCGTTTGAGGCAGCACTTCCCTTTGCCCTTCTTAATAATCCTCTCTGGGGTGGAAGAGAGCGTTGGCCTGGGGCGATTTTTGAATCACCGGATTGTTTTTCTTGATGGGTTCTTTTTCTCAGATAATCCGAGTTATCGCCGTTAGAAGGGGGTGTTTGATCAGCCATAGCGTGTTATCTCCCGAACATGAATCGTTGAATATCAAATCCGCTTATCTTTGATGACTCTTTCCTTTGGTATTTAATCAGATAACGGAGAATTATTAAAGTGAAAAATGAACTGAATTGAAATTATGAATTATTTTATAAACGTTGACCCGTGGGGGCGCTACCAAAGCGGTTAGCGGCATCCGTTTTCCGGTCCGTATCACGGTCAGTTGCATATCCTTCGGTCAACATACGCCGCGCATATTGCTCAGTTATTAAAAAAAGGCATCTTTTTGAGACCGACACGTTACTATGGTGAGTGCACCAAATTTGTGTGGGTACCTATAAGCGGAAAGAGGTTGTTTGTTCAGAAAACCTTGGAAGCCAGGGATGGATTCCAGGAGCGCCAAGGATGGATTCATGCGTTTTTCTGAATAAATAACCCCTTGAAACGGTTATGATCACATACCCACATGTTTTTGGTGCACCCACTATGGTTGCTGGCTTGACACAGGATAGGGGTTTGTCTATGATATGAAACTCATCGCAAGTCAAGTTCAACCAATGGAAAAGCGAGTAAAAGAGATGGGCGAAAGAAAATTCAGCGCTTTCAGTACGCAGGCGATCCATGCAGGTGAAAGCCGGGAAAAATATGCGGACTCATTGACAACCCCTATTTTTCAGACTTCTACTTACACGTTTAAAGATAGTAAGGAAATTGAAGCATATACCAAAGACAACAAATTACGTTTTGAATATGGGCGGTATGGCAACCCGACCGAGAAGATTGCCGAGAAAAGGCTGGCGGCTTTGGAACAAGCAGAAGATTGTGTTCTATTTGCCTCTGGGATGATGGCAATAACAACGACGATTCTTGCACTGGTGCATAGTGGCGATCATATCATTATCACAGACGACTGTTATAAAAAGACGCTGGAATTCTGTGAATCGTATCTCAAGCGATTTGGCATTGAATGTACGATTGTGCCATTTGGTAACTATGAGCTGCTAGAGGCGTCGATCAAGGAAAACACCTGTTTCATATTTTCCGAATCCCCCACGAATCCCTATTTGAACGTATTTGACCTCGAGAAATTCAGTCAGATTGGCAGGAAGCACAATGTTCTGACATTTATTGACAGTACGTTTGCCACTCCTGTCAATCAGAGACCGCTGGAATTTGGTATCGATCTGGTTATGCACAGTGCTACAAAATATCTGGCTGGCCACAATGACATCCTGGCCGGTGCTGTCCTCGGCAATAAAGAGCAGATCAGCAGAATCAGAAGTCTTCATAAATCAATGGGCGGGTTGATTGATGCAAACTGTGCCTATCTCCTGTTGCGGGGTTTAAAAACGTTTCCCTTGCGGGTGAAACAGCAAAACGAGTCGACGCTAGAGCTCGCCCGGTATCTTCAAGCCCATCCCAAGGTGGAAAAGGTGTATTACCCTTTTCTGGAAAGTCATCCTCACTATGAAATCGCCAAAGCACAGATGGCTGGTGGAGGCGGGGTAACGTCGTTTGAGATCAAGGGAGATCTGGATGCCGCCAAACGATTTATTGATGGAATGGAAATGATATACATCGCGCCCAGCCTGGGGGGTGTCGAAACACTGATTACCCACCCTGCGCTGGTAAGCTACTATGATTACACCCGGGAAGAAAGATACAGACTGGGGATTATCGATTCCCTTTTCCGGCTGGCTGTCGGGATTGAAGACACACAGGATATAATCGCTGATCTGGAAAAGGGGTTTGCCAGGATTTAGTGCCGGTATAGGAACAGGTCGGTTCTATTCCGGGCACACCTTAATCTCTATGCCGGTTGAATGTATGAACCAGGAACCGGACTGCCAGGACCAGAAAGAGCAGTCCTGTCAACAAGTACCAGGGGGAACCCCGTCTTATGAGACTGTAAGTGATGACCAGAAAAACAATTGCGGGCCAGGGAGGTCTGGTCCCAGCCTGATTAAGTCTGCTTTTTGGTATATCTGAGGCGGTCGTTTCCTCCTCCTGAAATTCTTTTTGCACTGTCCGGGCAATCTCTTCCATCTCCTCTCTCGGAAGGTCAACGATGATTTCGAGGGCATCCAGAGTTGCTTTCAGATCAGCCTCTTTCTGTGCCTGTCCGTTTCGCTGTCTGGCTTTTTCCAATATCCGTCTGCGGATTTCTTCCAGGACCTGTTCCTCAGAGGTATTTTTTCCAGGGAAAATCTGACAGTAAAATCTCTTCATAAAACGGCTGATTGGTCGACTGAACTTAAAAGCAACCAGGCTAAGCATACTTGACAGACCGGACAATATGACAGGCAATCAGGCTGTGGGTGTCTCAACACCGGCTTGAAGTATATTTGCCGTGCTCATCCCGAACACAACGAGACTGGCGGCAAGACTCAATACCGCCAATCGTTTGATAGTGCTGTTGGACATATTCAGTATCGCAAGAAAAGGTGGTTGAACAAAACACATCCAGATAGATTCTAAGAAAAAGTATCATAAATGTCTAAAAGAAAAACCGACTGGATATCACCAGCTTAAAATTGCTATCCCGCTTGGGATTGTATACAGGTCCTTTTTCAGATACATGGGGTGCCAAATCAATGGAAGAAATCTTTAAACTTAAATCGGACTATATTGAATTGATCAAATTGCTGAAGGCTACCGGGCATTGTTCAACCGGTGGTGAGGCAAAACAGGCTGTTACTGAAGGGTTGATCAAAGTTGACGGTCAAACCGAACTACGCAAGAAATGTAAGATTCGCAAAGGGCAGGTCGTGACATTTCAGGGCGATACAATCCAGGTGAGTTAGGGTGTTTGTTTGCCGGTAGTGTTGTGCTCCGTCAACAAGACAGTTGCTGGAATATATTAATTGAGTTTCCGATAGAGCGTAATGGTCTCGGTATCAGTCAGGACCTCAAAGGCGATACGCAGAATATCGAGGTAGTTGCTCTGAGCCGCTTTTTCACCATTAATGGATTCTACCGTGATCTTTCTTTTGGGCTGGAATTCACGGAACAGCAAGTGATGGAGAGAGCAGAGATATTGCATGATGTGTGGGTCGTCAGCAGCAATATGGAAATTGAGGGAACTGCCCTGGCGCTCGGAAATAAGAACCAGTTGCCGGCCATGATAAACCAGATGGGTTCCCGATACCCGTTTCGGTAGCTGTGTTTTAAACGCCTCAAGTTGGAGACCGCACAAAGAAGCCGGATCTGCTGCGTTTAGCCAGAATATGGCGTCTTCCGGGAGCTTTTTCTGAAGCAGGCGAAACGCCTGGTGGGAAATAAACTGGGGACCGGGAATCTGATCAAAAAAGTAGCCTGACAGGATTTCACCGGAAAGCTCCATCAGCCTGAGCGAACGGAAAAGACTGCTCCAGCTGAACAAGGGAAGTTCTCTTGCGAGTAGTTGCCGAAAAAGAACTCCATAGCGATCCAATAACTGCCTGACACGCTCTTTTTTCAGCTCCTCTTCTGCAATCAGACCTTCATCGGCTTCGGGCGTCTCCAGCCGAAACCAGCTTCCAGCAAAGGGGATGGAATTTTTCCATGATTGAAAACCACCCCGTCTCAAGGGTTGGCGGGATCGTCGCCGGAATTGCTGATTGAGGGAACTTGTTTCCGAGACTCGGAATCGGTTCTTGATACCACTGCGAACTGAAGAGAATGTATCATTGGCAATGTCGCCGTGCCAGACGGATTCCCAAAGCAAATCAGAGAGTGCTGCCGCACTTTTACGTGACAGTCTTAAAAGCCTGGAAAAACTGTATTGCCCGTCAGAATCCGGAATCAGTTGCTGCAGACGAGCCTGCATGGGCTGGCTGTTCGTGGAGTCAACAGCAGTTTCCCCGTTGTCACGATCATCAGCGTCCGGGTTCGTGCCGCCTTTCAGGAGCAGCAGATCGCCATCAAAGAAAAACGCGATTCGATTTTTTGCAGTTCCGATCCATCTAAGGTCCCCCTCCCGCATAATCGTATCCAGCCAGGCAGTTTCATAGGACTTGATTCTTGCCGGGAACAGCTCGCTTTCCCAAAGCTCGGCAGGCAATGACAAACACAGCAGTTTTTCAAGGCTCTGAAAAAGGCCGTCAATGGTGGCTGCTGGTTGCGCAATTCCCTGAAACTGGGCCAGGAATAACGGCAATGTCTCTGCCGGCAGGGGTTGAAAGACAGGTATAGCGGTTTTGCGATTCAAACGGAGAAGAATCTCCAGGTTTTCCCGGTCGCAGATATCACAAGGATTGCCATCCCGGACCAGCTGTCCGGAGATAAGCTGTCCGGTTGCGATCAATTCAGTAACTTGGGGTTGAACAATTTTTAGTGAAAGACCCAGGGTGCGGCTGATAAACTCTGATGGCCGGGGGCCATAAAACTGCAACCATTGACATAGAAGGGTTTCGGGGTCTGCCTCGGATTGCTGGGGTATTTCCTGATGAACCGCAGTGCCCTTTTGTTTGAGCAAAGGATCAATTTTGCAGCTGTCTGAACTTGGGTAAAGGGTCTGGCGGATCAGTGGCAGCATCTCGAGCGATGCGATCAGGGGTTCCGTATTGGGCGTGGGTTGAATGAGGATCAGTTTGGAGGCTGCAGACGCGATCAAATTGTCACAATCTTCTGCCAGATCCCTGTCGATGGCTTTTTTGAGGACTTCCCATTCAGACTTGGGTATCAAAACCCGCTCTTTGACCCAGTCGACCAGGTCTCGGGGAGATTGCGGGGTATATCCGGTATAAAGTCGCTGTCGTTTTTCCTCGAACTGAGCAATCAATTCCGGAGAAATGGCAGGCCGGAGATCCGGCGTGCGCATGATCTCAGCAATCAGATCTTCCCGCAGGTGTGATGTTTTACCTGCTATTGGTTGATCCTCCTGATACATATAAGTATTGATCTGATCCCAGGACATGTTCAATGCCAGTGGGCTGGGATGGCTGGTCGTTACATGGGTCCAGCGGATGATACCGGCGTCCAGTTCATCCAATTTGGTCTGCAGAGCGGTCAGATCAAATTCATCCTGGAAACATGAACGCCAGGTTTCCAGTAAAATGGGAAAATCATCATAGGGCAGAACAGCATCCATCAGTTTCTGGGATCGTAATCGGCTCATCCAGAGCGGCAATCTTTCATTGATTCGATGACGGGTGATCAGAAGCGCGCGACTGGCACATTCCCGAAATCGGGCGCTGAAAAAACCGGAGCCTTCCAGCCGTTTTTTAAGATAAGTCTGATACGTTGACCCCCGGACCATCGACAGCAATTCAGAGGCTTCAATCTCGTTAGGTAACAGTAGGATGATACAATCATTTCCTGGGAAGATCTCCAGCCGCTGATCAAAACGATCCTCCCAGGCGGCTTCCAATGCCATGGCAAAAGGTCGGTTCAGTTTCCCACCCCATAATGTATGCAGAACGACCTGATGTCCGGGGGAAAATCCCGGCCCCCGGGTGACAGATTCAACCAGCAGGTGGTGCCGATGCGGCAGATCCGAGCCGGTATGCGCCTTCTGTTGTTTGAGAAAATCAACCAGCAAGTTGGTCGAGGGATCATCCAGGGCATAAGTCTGCTGAATGGTTTCTTTATAATCCGGATCATTTAGCCTTTCATTTGCCTCTTCCATGAAGACGGCAATCTTTTGTGAAAGATGATGCCCCCGATTGAATTCCTCACTTTTCCAGAATGGCATCTCCAGAAGTTGTGGGTGCCCCGGAGAGACAAAAACGTCGTTGTGCGTAATACGTTGAATTTTCCAATTCTGGGTTCCCAGGGTGAACGTCTTTCCGATCGTTGCCTCCCAGACAAACTCCTCATCAAGTTCGCCGATGCGGATATGTGTATCGTGATGCCTGAGGCTGAAGTATCCGCGGTCAGGAATTGTACCACCGGACATGTATAATGCCAGCAGGGCTCCTTTCCGGGCGGCTACGGTACGATCCATCCAGTCGACAGAGATGCGGGGTTTCAGCTCGCGAATTCGACTGTTGGCATATCGACCTGACAGCATATTCAGGACCAGGTTGAATGTCTCCTGCGAAAGGTCCCGATAGGGAAAACCCGATGTCAGATGGGCATACAGCCGGTCTATGTCCCAGGTTTCGGTGCCGGTCATGGAAATAATGATCTGAGCCAGGACATCCAGCGGGCACAGCACAGGTTGAACAGGTTCGATATCCCTTTCCAGTACACTGGCAAAAAGGACAGCAGCTTGCAAAATATCAAAGGCGAAGGTTGGGAAAATGGTGCCACGGCTGATTTCCCCAACCTGATGGCCTGCGCGACCGATTTTCTGAATGGTGGAGGCAATGGAAAAGGGAGACTGGATCAGGATCACTTCATCGAGGTCACCAATATCAATACCCAGTTCCAATGAGCTGGTGGCAACAATGGCCTTCAGAGCACCTTGTTTCAGTTTCTGTTCGACCTCCTGGCGGATTTCCCTGGATAATGAGCCATGATGGGCGTATGCCAGCGGCGGTTCTTCATTTTGGTTCAAGAGAAAGGTTATCTTTTCACAAAGACGACGACTGTTGGTAAACAGTAGCGTGGAGCGATTGGTGCCGATAATGTCTTTCAGGTGGGGGATCAATCCTTCCCAGATGGAATTCTGTTTTGTCTTCTTTTCAGCTTGCTCGGGAAACCGAATATTTATCTGGTAGGCCTTTGTATCAGTCGCGGCTATTGTGGTAACCGGACGCACTGGTCCCGGTGACACATCCCCCGGTTTTGCAGGCAGAAAACCGCCAATGTATGCTGCTACTGTCTCCATGGGGCGAACCGTTGCAGACAGGGCGATGCGCTGAAACTCTCCTGAGAGGAGCACCAGTCTCTCGACAGCCGTCATCAAATGGACACCCCTTTTGGAATCAACAACCGCGTGTATCTCATCCAGAATGACAGTACGCAGATGGGAGAGCATGTTTTTGCCACTTTTGGAGCTGAGCAGCAGGTTGAGACTCTCCGGTGTGGTGATGAGTATTTCAGGTGCATGCCGCAACATTTGCCGTCGTTCAACCTGACTGGAATCACCGCTGCGGGTGAAAACCCGAATATTCGGAAAATGGAGCCTGGCCGATTTAAATATTTCGGAAAGTTCAGACAGAGGAACGATGAGATTTCGCTGAACATCATTGTTCAAGGCCTTAAGCGGGGAAACATAGAGCACCTGCGTGCTGCCGCTGTCCCAGTTTTTCGTCATTAGCTGCTGGAGCGACCATAAAAATGCGGTCAGCGTTTTTCCACTCCCGGTGGGTGCTGTTATCAGAACATGTTTCCCCGCAAGAATGCTGGGCCATGCCTTTTTCTGAATTCCGGTGGGCTGTCCAAACCGCTTTGTAAACCACTCTGCGATTAACGGATGAAATTGTGACAGGACGGTATTCGGGTCAGTTACAGGTTGCTTCACGTCGTTTTGTTGAATGGATTGTGGCGAATCGATCAAAAACCGGAAAAACCGGAAATCGGCCAATGTGCGCATAGCCGCTTTGCAACTGGCATGGGCCTGAAAAACAGACTAATATTCAGATAACCCCGATCATTTTCAGGGATGGCATTGACAGGATCAGACAACGAACCGGGTCAGCAGAAAAGCGGAAGCCGGTCCTGGAGATGGAAGTTGCTGATTAGGATGGGTTTTCAAAAATAAATCTGAAGAAAACCTCTCCAGGAACAATCCCCGATTGGTATCCATTCTATTATTATTTCCCGATCCTGGCAATTGAATCGGCTGAAACACACAGCCAGTCTCTCATTGCTGGATGAGAGGGTTGCATCTTGACCCGGGCTTGATGGTCATACCCGGCTTCTTTTTCTTTACAGGGTGGTGTTTAAAATTTAAAAATAGGTTCCGAAGCGGCTTTCCGTCTGCGAATAATCCACAAATTGATTCGGAAAGAGAAATAAACCGGTCGTTTGCACTCGAAAATTTTCAGGAGGGTCAAGATGGAGTTTTATTTTGCGATTTTCAGGCAAACAGAGGATTCTGTTTCAGTATTCTTCCCAGACCTTGGAATTCCAGAGATCAGGGGAGGCACCTGGGACGATGCTTATGAAAACGCGATTGCCGCTCTGGCGGAATGGCTTGTTGAAAAGGAAATGGATTATATCGCCGAACCATCACCTTATGAGGAGATTCGAAAGAAAAATCACAGCCAGGGAGAGATCATCCCTGTTCCCGTCGATAAAGCACTCGTGAAAAACCAGCAGAAGACAAAACGCTTCAGCGTGGTTTTTCCGGAGTCGGTACTGCAGAAAGTGGACAGATACCGTCTCAAGAAAGGTGTTCGCCGGTCAACGCTGCTGCTTGACGCGGTTGTTGATTACATGAAGAACAAGAAATAACGGCTTGCACTAAAGATACGTCTGCGCGTATTTTTTCAGGTTTTTTTGGGCGAACTGAATGATCTCCTTATTCTTGCGGAACTCTGACATGGCCTGAAACTTTGAAAACAGGCCCGGGATGCTATTCTGGGGGAAACGACCCAGCGTCTTGGCAATATTTTTGTATTTCAGAGTTTTGGCTGTATTTACCGATATCCAGTGACACCAGCCGCGTGCCAGTTGTTGAAAGGGAGCGTTGTCCAGAAGATGGTGCAGATGATAGGATTGACAAATATCCGCCGCCGCGAGCTGACCTGTCATGAAGACAATAAACCATCGTTGTGGAAGGCTGGGGATAATATAGAAACGCTCTTTCAGATAGATGATCGGATACCCGAAACGTATCAGATCATCAAAAGAAGAAATCGGTTGCCCTCCTTGCTCACCAATCTGCATCCCCAGGATGACCCTCCAATCAAGCCAGTGAAAGTCTATCGGAGCAACAACCGCGTGTTGATGGCTTTTCAGGAAAGGAATCATCGATTGAATGGTGGGATTCAGATCGGTTCGCTTGTCGATATTGTCTTTTCTGCAAAACCGGCAGATATCACCTAACCCGATAATTTCTCCCTCAACAGCGGGAAAACGACAGGAAAAACAGCGGGATTTTGCCTCCGAAAAACATTTCTGGCAGACCTTTTTCCCATGGCCTGAATAGAAAGATGCGTTTTTCCAGATCTGTGTATTGCAGATGTAACAGATCATATCACTATCTTTGGAAAAGGAGGATTCGCAGAATTCGCAGACATCCCCGAATCCGGGAATATGCACCAGGGAACGGGAAGGAAATCGACATTGGAGGCATCGTTTGCTGGTTCTGAAACAACTCAGGCAAACTTTGACATGATGATCCTCATAAAAGGATTGCCCTGACGGGATGGGTTTTTCGCAAATATAGCAGTGTTCTTGAGACATGAATGGTGATCCTCCCGTTTTACCCCTGAAATCTGCGTTCTGGTGTGATCGACTGTTTACTGAAACAGACGTTATTTCAACTTGTCTTCCGGGCGTATATAAAATATAAAAGCGAACTAAGCGAAAACACTTTTCCGGGTAGCTGTCTGAATGGCTATCTGATGCTATCCTATACGATTCTGCCTGTTTTGTAACTGCTGACACTGGTATATCTGATCATCGCCTGATCGATAATGGTGCTTTATTCCCAGGGCGGGCAGACGATCGAATCTGTTGACTAATATTTGCCTAAAAACATCCGTATACATTACACTATGGTAACAGACGAGATATTCTGGGCCCAAAAGCGGCATCTTCGGAATTGTCCCGAATAAAGGGCGCAAAATGGCGGACTATAGTTCCATTTTACTGATTATAAAAGCGGTTATTGGCGTGATGGTTGTAGGTGCGGTGACCATCTTTGTGCTGCGCCCGCTGTTTAAAAACCTTAACATTTCGGAAAATCGATTGGGAGATTCCAGACAACTTCCCGGTCGTCGGTTTGAGGAGGAGTTGGAGATTCCGACATCCAAACAGACCGACGTTTCCCAAAAAACGATTATTAAAAAGGCTTTGGAAGATCCCAATAAAACCACACAACTGGTCAGAAACTGGCTCAAGGAAAAAAAATAGCCAACCCAAACAGACTGCAAAATCTGTCTACCCCCACTGTTTTTAGAATAATTGATTCGATTCGATGACGCAAACATCAGGACGTGGTTATGCCAAAAAATGCTGAATATCTGATTTATGCATACGGAATCGCTGTCACAGTGATTTCTGTTTATTTCCTGCGGATGATTGTCAAGCTGAGATCTATTCGCCGAAAAATGAATGAGCTTTCAAACCAACATAAGCATGAATAGAAAGAGTCTGAAATTTGTGATTGGGGGCATTCTTATCGCTGGCGTGATTGTCGGCATCTTTATCTCCGTTGGTTCGGAGAATATGACGTACTATTATACCCCGACTGAGGTTCTGGCCCATCCTGAAAAATATGCCGATAAAAAGATTCGCGTCATGGGTCTGGTTGAGCGGGGATCCATTCAATGGGTTCCGGGTGAGACCAAACTGGTTTTTAAGATCTCCGACGAGGCTGAGCAAATCCTGAAGGTGGAGTATCATGGTGCCAAACCGGATATGTTTCGAGAGGGTCAAGGTGTTGTTGTTGAAGGCAGCCTGCAGGGGAAAAGTCATCTGGCAGCGACGGTGCTGCTGGTAAAACACAACGAAGAGTATAAAGTCTCCAAGCACTCGGAAAATAAGGAAGCCTATCTTAAAACAATGGAGCTTTAGCACAGAGGAATTGTGTCCATGTGCTGCCATAGTCCCGCATGCAGTTGCTGCGTTGCGGGTCTGGAACCCAGAGTGGCCATTACCAGTCGGATAATGACTGCCGTCGCCCAATAACCCGAACGAAGAATATGAATGGTTGTCGATATTGGATATTTCTCTCTGCTTTCTGCCCTGGTTCTGGCGGTTTATGCCATTGTTGCCCTATCGGCAGGTATCCGGCGCAACAGTTATAATCTGATTCTCTCTGCCCGCTATAGTGCTGTGATTATCCTGGTGCTGGTGGCCCTGGCCTATCTGGCGTTGACATTTGCGTTTTTCAACGATGATTTCAGTGTTCGCTTTGTTGCAGAACACTCCAGCACGGACCTGCCGGGTTTCTATAAATTCACAGCTGTCTGGGGGGGAATGCATGGGTCTCTGTTGCTCTGGGAACTCATTCTCTCGTTTTTTACGGCGACAGTTGCCTTTCGGTACCGGAAATCAAACCAGGAAATTCT
This sequence comes from bacterium, assembly GCA_018830885.1. GTDB lineage: Bacteria > SAR324 > SAR324 > XYD2-FULL-50-16 > XYD2-FULL-50-16 > JAHJRI01. The sequence continues at coordinate 18,567 of JAHJRI010000274.1, forward strand.
GCCCTATACCCTGATTATTCTGAATCTGATCTCGCTTTTCCTTTTGTTTCTCCTGATTGGCTGGAGCAATCCACTGGCACGGGCGTATCCTGCGCCATTCGAAGGAAATGGGATGAACCCTCTCCTGCAGAATCCGGGTATGGTTTTTCATCCGCCTTCTCTTTATCTGGGTTATGTTGCCTTCAGTATACCCTTTGCTTTTGCCATGGGTTCTTTGATGAGAGGCAAACTGGATAGTCAGTGGATCTTGTCGACACGTCGCTGGACCCTCTTTGCCTGGTTTTTTCTGACCATGGGGATGATCCTCGGAGCGCAATGGGCCTATGTGGAATTGGGCTGGGGGGGATACTGGGCATGGGATCCTGTTGAGAATGGATCGTTGATGCCCTGGCTGACTGGAACCGCGTTTTTGCATTCGGTGATTGTACAGGAAAAACGCAACAATCTACGTATTTGGAACATGGTGCTGATTATTGCCACGTTCACACTTTCGATACTGGGCACGTTTATTACGCGTTCAGGTATTTTGAATTCTGTCCATTCATTTTCAAAATCGAATATCGGCCCGGCTTTTCTGATTTTTATGGTTGTTGTTCTGGTATTTTCGCTTGGGATGCTGTTCTATCGGCAATCTCTACTGACATCAAAAAGCCAGACGGCCGGTATCATCTGCAAAGAGAACTCCTTTCTTTTGAACAACATAGTCTTTGTGGTCATGTCATTCACGGTCCTATACGGTACCGTATTTCCACTGCTGGCTGAAGCGCTGGCCGATAAAAAACTGTCGATTCAGGCGCCATTTTTTAATACCATTATGGCGCCGGTAGCCATAATGACAATTTTATTGATGGGCATCACGCATTTACTGGGATGGAAAAAAACCAGCCTGGCACTGCTCGGAAAAAACGTTTTTGTTCCTCTTCTCCTGGCGATTATTTCCATGTCGGGCATCTATTTCCTCCTGGCTCCTCCCTGGCAGATGTCCTTTTTAGGCGGTGCCGCTATTTTTGGAGGATATCTGATTGTGCGGGATTTGATTCGCTCTCGTCGGATTCGTGATATCGGGATCGAGGCGAAACAAAAAGAAAAAATCGGTCTACGCTTCTTTAAATCATTAGTAAAAGATGGACGCCGGACGGGCGGGTTAATCATTCACCTGGGGATTGTTGCCATGACAATCGGTGTGTGTGGTGCATTTTTCAATCAGGAAAAGGCATTTACATTCGGTCCGGGTGATGAAGAAATCGTGGGTCGCTATGTGCTGAAGTTCAAAGAGCTCACCGAGTTCAACAAGAACAACGCCCGTAACGTCGGCGTTGCAGTTGAAATATTCAAGGGCGGCGAATCCATAGATGTCCTGAAGCCGGTAAAAGCTTTTTATCCAACTTCGTCCCAACCAATGACAGAGGTTGCGATTCGGCATACCGTCGTTGAAGATCTGTATATCAGTCTGGCATCGATCAACACGGATGGAACGGTCACGCTGAATGTCTATATCAACCCGCTGGTAAATTTTCTATGGGCCAGCACTATTTTCTTTATTGTCGGATTCGTCTACAGTATGTCGTACAAGCCGGTTCAATTGAGAAAAAAGGAAGCCAGTGTGAGTGGTATTTGATTGTGGTATCTTGCAGCATGGTCAAAGGACTGATCAAGATTCAGGCAATGGTGTGACTCAACCAGGCCGGTTATGTCAAAAAAGTTGAAAATCGATATGGTTGTCATGGTTTAACCCCGGATGAAGTCCATGAATAGAAAGCTATATTTTCTGTTGGGAATACTTTTCACCATAGGTCTTGTCATCATTCTGATCTATGGATTGTTCTACGCGAGCCGACCTGGCGAAATTCCGTCGGCCCTGATCAGTCAAAGCGCAAAACCCTTTCAAGCAACGACCTTTGATGGGCAGGCGATTTCCCTGACGCAGTTCCAGGGGCGTCCGGTCATATTGAATTTTTGGGCGTCCTGGTGCGTTGCCTGTCGACAGGAAGCACACATCATTGAGGCCGCCTATCAGGATTATGGAAAAAGTGGGGCCGTTTTTATCGGTATTGCCATCAACGACACGCGCGAAGCATCACTGGCCTTTATTCATCGCTATGGTAAAACCTATCTGCTTGCTCCGGATGACAGTACAGGAACTATATCCCTTGATTACGGTGTGACAGCAGTTCCCGAGACTTTTCTGATTGATAAAAATGGTGTGATCACCGACAAGATTTTGGGCGCTATTACAAGACAGACGATTGACCATTTTCTGGCCGGTCAATTGCAGTAGATCTGGCATGGCCAAGTGAGCCTGCCTTGAATCGGATTTTAACCATGAATATCAAATCGCTTTATTTTTTTCTGATCGGAATTGCCTGTTTTGGATCGGTCTCCAGTGGAGTGGATCTGGATAACAGGGTAAGGGAGATTGCGCACCAGCTGCGCTGTCCAACCTGTCAGGCGATGTCCGTCAAGGAGTCGGATGCAGGAATCTCCCTCAACATGAAACAGCGTATTCGTGAGTTGTTGGAGGAAGGGAAATCGGAAGAGGAGATTCTTCGGTTTTTTGTGGATCGCTATGGTGAATGGATCCTCAGGTCACCCAAAAAGGAAGGTTTCTCATTGCTGCTCTGGACGATGCCCGGACTAATCATAGTCATTACAGTGCTGCTGTTGTTTCAATACCTGCGAAAAAAATCACGCATGACGACCATTCCCGATACTCGGCCGCTGTCTGAAGATGAACAACGGCAGATTGAGAAGGATCTGAAACGTTTATAAACGAGCCCCCCCCATGCCGGATACCAGTCTGATTATTTCTGCTGTCTTAGCTGTGATTATCTCCTTTTTGGTGCTGATCAAACCCCTGTTTATGGAGAAACAGTCGCGCTATTTTAAATCGGATTCACAGAATGACACATTCAGTGAATCCCTGTCCGTTCTTGAGATGATTACGGAACTGAAGGGCGACTATCAAATGGGTAAGGTCTCAAAAGAGGATTATGATACACTGTCGTTGGAGTATAAGCATCGTTATTTGAAAGAAAAAGCGGGGGAGCAGGGCTGATTCAGAAACCGACCATAACAGAGATATGCTGGGAAGACATAAAAAAAAGGTAAATTCAGAGACCAGGCGGTACAGAGGCAACCTGGTATTTGAGGATGTTGATCAAATGGGCTTACTGGAGGTCGTAGATGACCTGGACCAGAGATCTCTGCATTTCGGTACCTGGGAAAAACAAAGCGCCATGAGTCTGACCACGCATCATCAACTGATCCTGTCCTATACCAGGGCGATGATGGCAGGGCTTCTGTTTGTCGAGCGGCCTCATTCCATCTTGAATGTAGGTCTCGGAGGAGGCTCCATTCCTAAATTCTTCATGCATCACTTTCCTGATTGTGAAGTGGATGTTGTAGAAATCAGAGAGAAAGTCGTTGATCTGGCCTTTAACTATTTTCATCTCCCCCAGGCATCGCTCTTGAATATTTTTATATGTGATATCAAGGAATACTTTCGCACATCAAAAAAAAAGACATACGATATCATTGTATTGGACGTTTTTAACAAAGATGGTATCGCCGATTCAATCAAGGGATTCTCATTTATGAGTATCTGTCAGAGTAGACTCAATGATAATGGTGTATTGATCATCAATCTCTGGAGTGAGCCGGAGCAGATTTATAAAAAAATGGTCTACAATATCTATAAATCCTTCAAAACGCAGGTTATGATCCTGCCGGTTGCGGATCGGTCAAATCACATCGTGATTGGGATCAACAGACCCGGTCTCAGGTATCAGGAGCATCTCTTAAAAAAGAAAGCCCTCCTTCTGGACGCGGTTTTTCAAGTCGGCCTTCCGGAGTTGTGTTCCCGTCTCTGTAACTTAAATAAAAGGTTCTTTACCGGTCCATAAGAATGGGTCAGGTATGTTGACTTCCCCCCCAACCACCAGGCTAAACGGTACGATGGCTAAGAAGACGCAATTCTCAGACAGGTCGAGCATGAAACAGCAGCAGATCCTTAACCAACTGATTCAATTTCTGGTCGCTTCGCCAACCCCGTTTCATGCCGTCAGATTTATGACGGATTTGCTCGACACCCATGACTACATGGAGCTGATCGAAGCAGACAGGTGGCATCTAAAAAAAGGGGGTCGCTACTATGTCACCAGAGGCGGTTCATCTCTGATCGCTTTTCGTCTGGGCACAGATGACAATCCGGTGGAAGGCTTGAGTATCGTCGGCGCCCATACCGATAGTCCGGCACTGAAGATAAAGACGAATCCCCAACTCCGATTTAAAAATTACCTCAATCTGGGCGTCGAAGTCTACGGGTCGCCGATATTGAATACCTGGTTTGACCGTGATTTGTCGATTGCAGGTCGATTTGCCTATACGGATGCAAATCAACAGACAAAAACTGCACTCATCGATTTTAAAAAGCCGGTTGCAGTTATCCCGAATCTGCCGATTCATTTGGCGCCAACAGATTCCCAGAACGGGAAAATAAACCGTCAGACAGAGCTGCCGCCGATCCTGATGCAGTTTGACCCGGATAAAAAAGCAAAGCCAGAGTCATTTCAGGATGTCCTGTCGGCGGAAATAAAAAAACAGCTGCCAGAACTGACGATCAAGCAGGTCGACGACTATGACCTCTGTTTCTATGACACGCAGCAACCAGCGATTGTCGGATATCATGATGAATTTCTCTGTGCGGGAAAGCTCGATAACCTGGTCAGCTCCTTTTCTGGTCTACTGGCGTTGATCGGCTCAAGGGGAACGAAAAGCACCATGCTTGTCTGCAATGATCACGAGGAAATCGGCAGTAATTCATATACAGGTGCTGCGGGACCTTTTCTGAAATCGGTTTTGGAAAGAGTTCTGAAAAACAGGGAAGACTACTATCGCTCAATGTCACAATCCCTTCTGGTATCAGTAGATAATGCGCATGGGGTGCATCCCAATTATCCACAGCGATTTGATACAAATAACGGATCGATCTTAAACAAGGGACCGGTGTTAAAAATCAATGCGAATCAGCGTTACGCAACGAATGCAGAAACCAGTAGTATGTTTAGGCGGATTTGCCACGAGGCGAAAGTGCCTGTTCAGGAGTTTATCAATCGCAGTGATCTGAATTGTGGGAGTACAATCGGTCCCATTACGTCAACCAACCTGGGCATCAAGACCATTGATATCGGGGTGCCTACCTTTGCAATGCATTCCATAAGGGAGACCTGCGGTTGTCAGGATATTGAGTTCCTTTATCGTGCATTGCTCAGTCTGTTCAATTCACCCGCTTAGCCTCCAAAGCGCCATTGGCACATGCTGCCCTTGTCAAACCTATTTCTTTTTCTTTGTCAATTCGAGATACTCTTCTTCATCTAATAAGTCAGCCTGGCTGATTTCGCCCGGATCAATCTGAAGTTTAACGATCCAACCGTTGTCGTAAGGTTCTGTATTTACCAGTTCTGGTTCTTCCACCAGTGCCAGATTGACTTCGATGACCTCTCCGGAGATCGGACAGTAAATCTCAGATACCGTTTTAACCGATTCAATATTTCCGACGACCTCTCCTGACTCGACAATGGTCCCTACTTCTGGAAGTTCAACATAAACAATGTCGGTTAACGCATCCTGGGCATAATCTGTAATTCCAATCGTGACAATATCCCCGTCGATGCTTAACCATTCATGTTCATCAGTATAGAGCAATTCACTTCTCACTTCCATTTTTTCTCCTAATAAGTAATTGGCTGCACCCGAAAGGATTGAAGCCTGTTCTGTTCATCAAACAATAGCAATAACTTGGATGACGGGAGGGTCATCGGTGTTATCAGACAACGGGTTTTTATAATGGCTGAAATTTCGATATTACAGATAGTTAAGCAGAGAGGTCCCGTTTTTTGAGACCGCTGCATACTTATTTAAGGATATTAAAAAGGAACAAAAATAATTTTGCAATAGAAATATGTGAAAAACGGAAAAAAAACAATCCTGCTGTTTTATGTATTTTATTTGTAGATTTTAATGCTGCATTAAAAATATACGTTTTCTGCAGTTTTTATAAGGTCCATTGATGTTTTTTGCTGTTTTGCTACCAATAGGCTGATTTCCATAGACGCAACCTTAATGTTTATAAGCCCTTGTCAGCATCCCCGAAAAATTCACAAAAAGCTCTAAAAACAGACAAAGGGAAATCTGTTTGCAAATCCGGGGCTTTTATGGAATAGTTTCGGTGCAGCTTTTTGCGTGAGGTTCCAGCGATGTCCGACTTTAGCACGTTAACAGGGATGGTTTAAAAAAATACAATAGAGGTTTGATGAGAAAAGATAATTTGCTATATCAGGTAGATTTGCAAGTCATGCTGATAGCCTTTTGCAGACCTAAGGCACTATTTAATATGCCGATTTGTGATAGCCAACCATATACTCTGAAAAAAGAGCAGCGAGAATGGTGCCGCTAGAAATCAGCCATATGGTGGCCATGGGTAAAGTTCTGCTGAACTTGACGCGTCTCGGCGCTTTGTACCGTGCTGCAAAGAAATCGATGCAGGTTTTGCGCGCCCGCAAAAAACCAATCAGGGTTCGTTGATAATTCTTGACCATTGGTTTTGGGTTGCACCAATGAAGTTACCATGCCTTTTTGTACTAGTCGTTTATGCTTTTAACAGGGTGTGCAGAATATACCTGCGCATCCTGTAAAACCCATTACTGGAAGAGTCAGTATTATTTCAGGTCGCTTTGGAAAATGTGGGAAATTTACTTGTCAAGCAATGACTGTCGTGTGGAGGAATATGATGGCGGTCGCTTGGATTTGTCTGGAAAGGAAAATTAATTGCCTATGGAGGAAATATGATTGAATGGCCAAAAAAAAATGATGCACTGAATACAGTTAATCGCGGCGTTGCCTGTGAGTCAGGTCTGTGCACACTCTGTGACTCTGCCTGCAAGGGAAAATGTGAAACATGGTTAGCTTCCCTTCGGGGTAGAGAACTTCTCTATCCAAGGGATTTTGGCCGGATTACTTCCGGATCATCAAATGTGACATCCATCGGGGTTGGTTATCATGCTCTGAGAATTCAGGGATATGCCTACGGCGCACATGGAATCGTCGAAGGCGGTTCCCGGGATCCTGATTTCTGCAAGTTTCCCAATGTGGATGTTGGTGCGACCTTCGGGAAAGAGATAAAAGTTAAAACACGATTGCCGATAATGACCGGTGCTCTGGGGTCAACCCGGATCGCTGAAAAATACTGGGATGGATTTGCTGTCGGGGCGGCATTGTGTGGGTTTCCCATTGTGATTGGCGAAAATGTCGTCGGTGTTGATCGAGCATCCGAGATAAACAATGGGCGAATCACCAAGGCGCCTGAACTGGAGCGGCGGATCGATAAATTTTTGCGATACTTTGATGGTTATGGGGCAATCTTTGTGCAGATGAATGTCGAAGATACCCGAAATGGTGTTGCAGAATATATTATAGACAAATACGGCGATCAGGTCATTATTGAGTTGAAATGGGGACAGGGTGCCAAAGATATTGGTGGTGAAATCCAGGTAAAATCGGTTGAATATGCAAAATTTCTAAAAACCCGCGGTTATATTGTTGATCCAGATCCCGATAGCATTGAAGCACAGGAATCGTTTGCAAGAGGGGCCCTGAAAACATTCGCCAGACACAGTCGTTTGGGAGCGACGAATCTAAATTCTCCTGCGGAAGTGCAGGATAGTTTTATGAAATCGATCGAGGGGTTGCGCGCGCTGGGGTACAAGAGAATATCCCTCAAAACCGGTGCTTATGGAATGGAAGCACTGGCGATGTCACTGCGTTATTCGGCTGATGCCGAACTTGATCTTTTGACCATCGACGGGGCCGGGGGGGGGACTGGGATGAGTCCCTGGAATATGATGCAGAACTGGGGCGTTCCGTCGTTGCCACTGCATGCCAAAACCTATGAATATGCCAAAATCCTGGATGAAAAGGGGATCAGGGTGCCCGATATCTCCCTGGCAGGGGGATTTGCACGGGAAGATCATCTATTCAAAGCACTGGCACTTTGTGCGCCCTATGCGAAAATTATCTGCATGGGACGTGCGCCGATGATTCCCGGTTTTGTCGGTGCCAATATTACCGGTGCGCTGGATCATGAGGTGAGGGTTGCCGTTAATGGCTGCTGGGATAAACTGCCGCAATCTGTCCTGGAATACGGAACAAAACCCGAAGAGATTCTGATCGGCTGGGAAGATGTTCAGAAAAAAGTGGGCAGAAATGAGATGAAAGCGATACCGTTGGGAGCGGTAGCCATGTGGAACTATGCCGATAAACTGAGCTGCGGTCTGCAGCAGTTTATGGCTGGGGCCAGAAAATTCAAACTGGCAGAGCTGGATCGGTCGGATCTCATGGCGGCAAACAGGGAGACTGCTTTAGAGACGGGAATTTCTTACATGTCCGATGCCCAGAACGAATCCGCCCTTTCTATACTGAAAGATTAGTGTCTTGGATCATCCCTGCTGCAGGGATGATCCAATTGGTTCAGCCATTCAGCCATCGAGCTACCTCTTTGGCATGGTATGTTAAGATCATGCTTGCCCCCGCTCTTTTGAATCCAAGCATGGTCTCCAGGACCACCTTTTTGTAGTCTATCCAGCCGTTCAGGCTGGCTGCTTTGATCATGGCGTATTCACCGGAAACATTATAGACCGCGACCGGTACTTCGGAAACCTCGCTGACAGCCCGGACCACATCCAGATAGGGCAACCCGGGCTTCACCATGACCATATCGGCTCCCTCGTCAATATCCAGCAGTGTTTCCCGAATGGCTTCCTTCACATTGGCCGGATCCATCTGATAGGTCTTTTTATCACCATGCTTCGGGGCGCTGTCCAGGGCATCCCGGAATGGACCGTAATATGCGGAGGCATATTTGGCACTGTAAGCCAGGATGCCAACATGAGTATATCCGGCTTCATCCAGAGCGTTTCGAATAAATCCCACCCGGCCGTCCATCATGTCGGACGGTGCAATGATATCTGCTCCGGCCCTTGCCTGGGAAACAGACATCTCGGCGAGAATCGGGAGCGTGATATCGTTATCGATCACCCCGTTTTTATCGACATAGCCATCGTGGCCGTCCGAACTGTATGGATCCATCGCCACATCGGTCATCACGGTCATTTCGGGAACCGAAGCTTTGATGGCAGCGATGGTTCGCTGATATAGACCATTGTCATTCGCCGACTCTGACGCGCGCGCATCTTTGACGCTATCCTCCAGTGCCGGAAAAAGAACGACTGCAGGAACACCCAGTTGATGCAGGGTCTCACACTCCTGTACGATCAGATCAGAGGAGAACCTGGAAATGCCAGGCATCGATTCTACAGGCTGCTGCTTATTTGTCCCATCAATGATGAAAAGGGGCATAATCAGGTCTGAAACCTTGAGGTGGTTCTCCCTCACGAGGGACCGAATACTTTCGGAAACTCTGTTGCGTCTTGGTCGGGAAGTTAGGGTAATCGTCATGTCGTTTCTCTCCGGACAATAGGTTGAATGAAAATATCAGTACTTTGCCACGCAGGGCACCATTGATTGATGGCAGATGGACTCCCCATCCCTGTTTGAAAGTTGAAAATCGGTCAGGAATGCCCCCTGATGATCATCTGGATTAAATTATGCAAATACAGGTGTTTAAAGACAAGCAGAAATTCTTGATTTTCTTGAAATATTGAATAAATACAGTCAGGATGAAAAAAATGGGATCTTTTCTCATCGAAGACCCATCATCTCATTTTTTTTAATTGAACAGGAATATCGCCGGAATATGGTTTGGCGGGATGGTGACCGATAATCCTGCCTCCAAAACGCCATTTTATTTGACCAAACAGTGCATGTCGATTCAAAATAGGGCATGTAAGTGTGGGTGCACAGAATCAGGATTGTTTTTAAGAGCAGGTTTCCCGGGTTGAAATCCGCTAAATATTCCTCAAACGTTTACTGTGGAAAGCGAAAATAAACAGCTGGAAATTTTTGATCTGTTGCAGGTCAACTTGAATATCTTTGAAGGACCGCTTGATCTCCTGCTGGACTTGATCCGCAAGAAAAAGATGGATATTCGCGATATTTCGCTGGCAGAAATATGTGAACCCTATCTGCAACAGCTCAATTTGATGGAAGCAATCAATATGGATATTGCCATCGAATTTCTCGATATTGCGTCTACCCTGATTCTGATAAAGTCGAAAACGCTGCTGCCCAATGAACCAACATCCATCGAGGAGGATGAGTTCCTGGATACGGAAGAGCAGCTGAAGCAAAAGCTGCTTGAGTATCTGAAATTTCAGATGATAGCTGAAGGCCTAAACCGGAGGGAGTTGCTGGGTCGCGAAATGTATGGCAGACCGGAAGTTGTTGAAACAGAATCAGAAACGGGCATTGAAAGCAGCATTGAAATGTTCGAACAACTGTCTGTCTATGCCTTGATCAAAGCCTATCGACAATTGATTATTAAAAAAGGTTACCAGAAGCCCCATGAAGTGGCACAGGAAACCTATTCACTCGAAGAGAAGATACTGGAATTTCTAAAGATATTTCAATCGGGGGAAATGAGGACATTTCTTGATCTTTGTCCCCGAAATCCGACCAAACCCGAAATTATTATCTCATTTATGGCCATTCTTGAGCTGGCCCGGCTTTTTTTGATGCGGATTCAGCAAGTTCAGGAATTTGGCATTCTGCATTGTATCCCGAACGACAACATCAGTGAATACCGGGCAGACTTTGAGATTTCCATTCCCAATGCGTCATAATAACGATGAGGTGTCACGGCGTTCTGTTGAAGAATCTTCCCGGATGGCGGAACTGTCTTGAAAATTAATATTTACAGATAGTTAAATAAATACAACAATGTATATAAAAACAGAGTCCGTATGCAAAGTCGCCAATTGACAGATAAATATGTATTAAATTATATTATAATGTTTAGATTATGAAAATTAAACTGCATCAACTTGATGAAGAGATATCCAAGTTCGATTTTCAGCTGGCGAGAAAGGATCTGCTTAAGCTGGAGCATCGATTTTCTTTTGATTCAATGGTTTGCAGTGCAGAACTGGCTCTTAAGAGGGATACGGTTCAGTTCCATGGTACCTATGCGGTCGAGATCGAAACCAGTTGTGATATTTGCCTGGAACCGGTTTCAATCAGGTTGGATCAGGAGTTTGATTTGATCCTGATAGATGAAGCAAGTTACCTGGAGCCGGAAAGCGACTTTGAGATATCCACCCAGTCAGAAGATGTAGACTTTTACAGAGGGCAGGAAATCCTCCTGTCTGAGCACTTTGAAGATCAGCTCTTGCTGGATCTTCCTTTTTCTATCAAGTGTTCTGAAAATTGCAGGGGAATTTGCCCGAATTGTGGCGTTAATCGTAATGTTGAAAGTTGCCAGTGCTCTGACAATAGGGGAAGTTCCCCTTTTTCAATCCTTGGCGACCTGAAAGGGTGACTGTTTCACGTATTGATAACCCCTGACGATTCAGTGTTATCCCAAAAAACCATTTGTCAACGGAGATATCGTGGCTGTACCAAAAAGAAAAACCTCTCGGTCTGTGTCAAAACAGAGAAGGACCCATAAAAATCTGGAAAAAGTAAACTTTATTAGTTGCTCCAACTGTCAGGAACTGATTCTTCCCCATCGTGTCTGCCCGAAATGCGGCCATCAGTATGGAAAACAGATTATTGCGATGGATGAATAAGAGCCGTCGTTCTCGCTGCCGGATGTCAGCAGGAATGTTGTGACAGTATGACAATCGCGATCGATGCAATGGGCGGCGACACGTATCCTGGAAATCCGGTGCAGGGTGCGGTGACCGCTGCTAATGAGTTCAGGATCCACGTCCTGTTGGTGGGGGATGAGACTGTTATTCAAACAGAGCTCAATCGACACAGATGGGACCGGTCCCGAATTGATATCGTTCACGCCAGTCAGGTCATTGAAATGGGTGAACCCGTTGCGTCAGCGGTGCGTGCGAAAAAGGACGCTTCCATGCGGGTCTGCTATGATCTGCACAAGAACGGTGTTGTCAACGGCGTTGTCAGTGCCGGAAATTCAGGGGCTATGCTGGCGGTGGGAAGATTCGTCCTGAAAATGATTCCTGGTATCAGCCGGCCCTGTATCAGTGCGATGCTGCCATCCATGGGAGGGAAAGTACTCCTGGTTGATGCAGGGGCAAATATTGACTGTACACCGGAACAGCTTCGACAATTTGCAATCCTGGGACATATTTATATGTCCGATCTTCATGCGATCCCTTCTCCGCGTATCGGTCTCTTGAATGTTGGATCTGAAGAGGGCAAAGGGGATGAACGTCGTAAAAAGACCTTCGACCTGCTGAAAGAAACCCCGTTGAATTTCATCGGCAATGTTGAAGGAGAGGACTTTTTCAGCGGAGATGTCGATATTGTCGTAACCGATGGTTTTGCCGGTAATATTCTTCTAAAATCGGTGCAGGCGGCGGCATCGTTTACCGTCAAATTGACCACCCAGGAGATAAACCGGTCGCTGTGGGCGAGGTTTGGGTCACTTTTGTTGAGATCCTCGTTCAAAAAGTTGCAAAAACAGATTAACTATGCCGAATTGGGGGGTGCCCCCTTAATCGGGTTAAGGGGAAACGGAATCGTCTGTCATGGCAAATCCAGCCCTGATGCCATTGAACATGGGATCCGTCTGGCGCAAAAGGCTGCTGATGAAAGATGGACAGAGAGACTCAGTGAAGGAATTCTGGCATACCAGGAGATCCTGAAACAATAACAAACAGACCATTCATGATCTCATATTTTATGTGAACGAAATAAGTGGATGAATTATGATACATCTGAAAGGACAAACAGCTTTGGTTACGGGGGGTTCCCGCGGGATCGGCAAGGAAGTGATGACCAAACTGGCTCAGGCCGGGGCGGATGTCTGCTTTATAGACCTGATTTCAGATCTGGCCGGGCAGGTCGAAGAGGAAGTAAAGACCCATGGTGGACAGTGCGTTTTTTACAAGGGTAATGTGGCGGATCTGGATCAGTGCGTGAAAATTGCGGATGAGATACTGGAACGGTTCAGCAAAATCGATATTCTGGTGAACAACGCCGGTATTACACGGGATGCCTTGTTTATGCGGATGAGTCGGGAGAACTGGGATGATGTTATCAATATCAATCTCGGCGGTATTTTCAATATGTGCAAGGCGGTGATTCGCCCGATGGTCAAGGCGAAATATGGCAGAATTATCAACCTCAGTTCCATTGTCGGTTATACGGGAAATCCCGGTCAGGTGAACTATTCTTCCGCTAAAGCTGGTTTGATCGGTTTTACAAAGTCTCTGGCGAAAGAAGTGGCCTCCAGAAATATCACCTGTAATGCGATTGCCCCAGGATTTATCAAATCGGATATGACGGACAAACTGGACGAGACGCAAAAAAACGCCATGCTGGCCAACGTACCCATGAAACGGATGGGAACCCTGGAAGATGTGGCAAACGGGGTTCTGTTCCTGGCGTCACCGCTGGCTGATTATATTACCGGGACGACCCTCCATATCAATGGCGGGATGTTTTGAACGCGTGTTCTTTTGCAGACAGCAGAGGCTGATCAGGTGCCATTAATCTGGTATCACATCGCCAAACCTTGAGATTTTGCCGCCGCCTTATATCTTGATTCGTGCAAAAATAACAGGGTTATAGAGAAAAAGGTTTTGACAGAGTTTTTTATTCGTTAGATATTTTGTGTTCTTACCGGTTTCGAGGGGTGTGCTCTCGGACAACGGTACAAAGTGGCCGATTCCGGATTCTAGTAACGGTAAAATATCTAAAAAAATTGATTTTCTATTTGGGAGAGAAAAAATGAGTGTTGAACGAAGTGAAGTTGAAAGCAAAGTGATTGCTATTATTGTTGAGCAGCTTGGAATTGAAGAGGGAGAAGTTAAACTGGAATCCAATTTCATTGATGACCTGGGTGCAGATTCGCTGGATACAGTTGAGCTGGTCATGGCCTTTGAAGAAGAGTTTGACCTTGAAATTCCCGATGAGGAAGCTGAAAAAATTACAACTGTTGGTAGCGCAATTGATCACATTGTTGAAGCGATAAACTAAGTCGACGCCTTACCGGTTGCACCATAACCCGAAACTAGATGATCTGAATGAGAAAACGAGTTGTAGTTACCGGAATCGGAACAGTCAATCCTCTGGGAAACGACCTGGAGACCACCTGGGATAAGGTGGTCAAGGGTGTCAGTGGGATCTCTCGGATTACCAAGTTTGATGCCACTGGTTTTCCTACCCAGATAGCGGGTGAGGTGAAGGATTTTGATCCCCAGTTGTATATTGAAAAAAAAGAGATCAAGAAGATGGATATCTTTATCCAGTATGCCATTGCTGCAAGTGAAGAGGCAGTAAAAATGGCACAACTGGAGATTCCGGAAGAACTGGGTCCTGATGTCGGGGTTTCCATTGGTGTCGGTATCGGTGGGTTGCCCAATATTCAATACTTCAGTAAAATCATAGAGGAGCGGGGACCTTCAAAAATTTCGCCGTTCTTTATTCCCATGACCATCAGCAATATGGCTTCCGGTTACGTTTCCATGAAATACGGGGCCAGAGGGTATAACGCCACAACTACATCGGCTTGTTCGTCATCCAATCACTCTATCGGTGATGCCGCCCGCATTATCGAACGGGGAGATGCCAAAGTCATGATTGTGGGAGGGGCGGAATCAACCATCTCCTCTCTGGCAATCGGTGGTTTCGGGGCGATGAAGGCTCTTTCCCGCCGTAACGATGAACCTGAAAAAGCTTGTCGACCCTACGACAGAGACCGGGACGGGTTTGTGCTGGGAGAGGGATGTGGTATTCTGATCCTTGAGGAGTACGAGTTCGCACGTTCCCGTGGGGCAAAAATTCTTGCTGAACTATCCGGTTATGGGTTCAGCTCCGATGCCTTTCATATCACGAAGCCATCACTGGAAGGTCCTCTGCTGGCAATGAAGAAAGCCATCGCCGACGCCCAAATTGATGGCGGGGATATCGACTATATCAACGCCCATGGAACGGCGACACCAGCCGGGGATATTAACGAACTCAAAGCCATTCGCAGTGCTCTGGGAGACAAGGCAGCGGACCGTGTCTCAGTCAGTTCGACAAAATCCATGACCGGACACCTCCTGGGGGGTGCCGGGGGACTGGAAGCTGTTCTGATTATCAAGGCGATGAAACACAGTCTGGTTCCGCCGACGATCAATATTGAAAATCTCGACCCCGAATGTGACATCGATGTGACCCCCAACGTGGCACGTGAAAAGGAAATTAATGTCGCCATGAGTAATTCATTCGGATTTGGTGGTACCAACGCCACATTGATATTCAAAAAAATCTGACCCGGGTAGCTGGTGACGACGAACCCTATCAAAGACAACCTGGCTGAGGTGTTACAAAGGATACGGGAGGCATCAGCAGGCAGGGACAACGTCAAGTTGATTGCTGTTTCAAAGACCAAGCCTGTCGAGATGATCCTGGAGGCGTTCCAATGTGGTCAGCTCCGGTTTGGTGAAAACAGGGTTCAGGAAGCCCGGGACAAACAGCCACAACTTCCCGCGGCAATTGACTGGCACCTGATCGGACCCCTGCAGAAAAACAAGGCTAAATACTGCCCCGCTATCTTCTCCACCATTCATACGATCCACCGTTTTGATGTCGCAGAAGTCCTGAACGAAAAATGTCACAGTCTGAACAGGACGCTGGATATACTGATCCAGATGAACCTCACCAGTGAAGAAACCAAGTCGGGTGTAACCACCGTTGATGATTTGCGCCGGTTGGAAGACCAGATCATGCTGTTGGAAAACCTGCGTATTACCGGGCTGATGACCATGGGGGACTTTCATGCCACCGATGACGAAAACCGGAAAGTATTTGCCCGTCTATACCAGATTAATCAGCAGGAAGCATCCCGTTTGGGGCTCAAAGACCAGATGGTAGAGATTTCGAGTGGCATGTCGGATGATTTTGAGCTGGCGCTGAAGGAAGGGGCAACCTACGTTCGGATCGGTAGTGCGATCTTCGGTTCCCGCTGAACCGGTCGCTGTCTGATAGAAAATTCCACAATCGTAAAAACAGGGTGCATGGCCAGGGAGAAGGAGGATTACTCTTTGTCAATTGGCACGACTCGTGAAGCATTTCAAAGATAGAAGTTGGCTGATTTAATTCTGGTGTTGGTATTCTTAAGGGGCAAAGGAGTGATCAAGATGACTACAGCTGTTAATAGTCCGACCAATAGAGATACGTTTATGAAAGAACCGCTAAGACTATTATTTTTGTTGGGGTTCCTCTCTTTTTTTGCAATATCGGGCTGTAATACGGAAAGCGGGGATACGGTTTCGAATGTTTCACCGGTTGTATCCGGCACGCCGTCCGCATCCGGCAACGATACCTACCAGCATGTCGATCAGGAAGGGGGTCTGGGCAGTTTTCAATATACCCAGAATCTGGGATCTGCTCCCCAGGATGTGTTTTTCATTTTTACAAATACCAATAGTACAGATGTGACAACAGCGTCCAGCGTCAGTTCCCTGAACTCAGAGGACGCAGCAATATTGGCTGAAGAGGGACCTGCTTTGCAGTCGCCAACGGGCGATCCGGATCTGGAAGCCTATGCACGGGAGCATGGGGTTGGGCTGAGAGGCACGCCGCAGGCCACCGCCTTCAATGCCAATCCACCCGATATGAACCAGGCCGACCCCGAAGCGGGGTACTCATTGGCAGCTCCGGAACCACTATACACAATAGTTGGGGATACCCACACTTTCATGAACAGTTCCACCACAGATACAATTCCGTCGACCCTGCGACAAATTGTGACAGATGGGTCGGTCACACTCAATATCTGGGTGGCCAACGATGCCTGGGATACCTGTTCCAAATGGTACTGCCTTAATCAGACCATGGTGGACGCCGTTGCTGGTAAATTTCTCAAGCCCGGTAATGAAAATGATATCTATGACTGGATGACCAACGTGTTTGGGGCTCCCTGGGGTACTCACATTTACAATAACCTGATTTCCGCAACCGCTGCCCAAACCATAGATATCCTGTTTTTCGACATCAGCAATGACGGGAATCTCACGAATTCTGAACCCAATGGTGGGATCCTCGGGTTTTTCTGGTCAAAAGATAACTATCTGGTCAGCAGTACCAATTATTCGAATCAACGGCTTCTTTTTTATATGGACTCGGTGCTGACAGCCAAAAAGACTGACGCCACCTGGGAGATCTCCGACTATTGGCCGGCGGAAATGGTTTCTACCCTGGCCCATGAATTTCAACATATGATCCATTTTTACCAGAAAACGGTGTCGCGGGCGTCAGGTACCGGAACGGAGACCTGGATCAACGAAATGACCTCCATGGTGGCGGAAGATCTGCTGGCGGACAAAATAGCTGTCAACGGTCCCCGGGGAGTGGCCTACAGTGATTATACTGCGGGCAGCGCAGGCAATACCGGCGGCAGACTGCCCCTCTATAACCGGTACAACTATATCGGGCCCACGGTCTGGTACAGCGGGAACAGCGCCCTGATCAACTACGCCATCAACTACTCCTTTGGCGCCTACCTGGCCAGGAATTTCGGGGGTGCGGCACTTTTTCAGAAAGTCGTCCAGAGCAGTAAAACGGATTATCAGGCCATTACCAGCGCGCTGACAGACCTGGGCTACAGTGAGTCTCTGACCACACTGCTCCAGAAATGGGGCGTGACGGTGCTTCTGTCGAATCGGACAAATGCGACAAGCGGATACCAGTATAACACGGGCAGCAAATTTACATCCACGCTGAATGGGATCACCTACAACCTTGGATCAAGCAACATGTTTAACTATACCTATTCTGGGACTGCGGGACCTTATTTGTATACGTCCTCAACGCTCACAGGTCTGGGAGGACATTATAAGACGTCCAATACCTATGTTCAGGTGGGAACTGCTGCAACCGGGACCTTTACTAAAACGGTGAGTATGGCATCTGGTATAAAACTGACCGTCGTTACCAAAAGCCGTTAATAGCCATGGGAAGCCGGAAATTCCTTAAAAAGGGCGTTTTAACAGGGCTCTGTCCCTCATGGGAATTGATATAACCTTGAACCAGGCACCGGTATCGTCCAATCGGAGAAGTCCATGAATCAGCAGTTAAGACAGGGGGGCGTTTTTCTGAAAATAGTCTACTCGCTGATTTTTCTGGGCGCACTGCTCATAATCCCGATTGAAAAGAATGCCATGTCACAGACCGATTGTGAGCGAGTAGCAGTCGCGAAAACCGTTCTTATGCAGATTCAAGGCAAAATATCGGTCAAGGGATCCGAACCGCACACCTATCTTTGTCTGAGCACGGACTCGGGGATAGATTATCGCCTGACAGGAGTGCTGAGAGAGGTGATCTGGAACCGATATCAACAGTTGACAGTCACATTGGAGGGTATTGTTACGAAAGCGGAACTCGGTCCCGGGTTTCCGGCGGAGTTTGAAGTGCATAAAATCATTACAACCGATCTGAAGTGATCTCTTGAACACCCTTCTGGGAATAAAACTTATGCGTTCTTACATCAAAACGTTTGTCACAACCTTGATTTTGTGTCTGATCGCGACATCTGCACTGGCGGATATCCGGGTAGGGGTTGAGGTGCCGTTGTCTTACAGCTTCAAGTCGGCTGACGATGGGTCAAGCCTGGCAGCCGACGGACTTCCTGTGGGGTTTATCCTGTTGGCTCAGCTCCCGTTTTTCCCTGTCGGTGCAGGAATGGAGAGCTACGAGATAAAACTGGATCAAACGGGGAATCACAAAATATCAATGCTCATGGCAGATCTTTTCTATGTACTGCCGGTACCGGTTGTTAATATTGCAGTGGGTGCAGGCTATGGGACCGTTGAAGTCAAAGGAGATAATGCCGCCTACTATGAACAAACCAACTGCTCCCAGTACTTTCTCAGGTTCGGGCTTCCCGTTGGTCCTCTGTTTGAGCTGATCGGGAGTGTTCATAATGTATTTGCACGGGTCAAGACCCGCAACAGCAATAACCTGCTGGAGGCGGGTGGCATCCTGACAACCTTTGGGATTGCGGTTGGTTTTTAGGGGGTTTGACAGGATCAACATATTCAGGAGTGTATAGCATGAGTCAGGGTCCGAAACGGTGGAACGAACGCCTTTATATCAGGGATTTAGCAGACAGAGTGGGTGAGACCCACACCTTGCAGGGCTGGGTGCAGTTTACCTGCAAGTCGGGCAAAATCCGTTTCCTGGGGCTGAGAGACGGATCGGGGATTGTGCAGTGTGTCATGGTCCAGGAGGAGATGGAGAGTCAGCAATTCGACTTGTTTTCGCAGCTGAAGCAGGAAACCAGCATCCGACTGACGGGCGTCGTGCAGCCATCAGAACGATCCCAGTACGGGATCGAAATTCTGGCCAGAGAGATCGAAATTCTGGGAACCTCAAATCAGTTCCCCATTACGCCGAAGGAACATGGGATTGATTTTTTACTGGGGTATCGCCACCTCTGGTTACGTTCAAAGAGACAGGCTGCCATTTCGCAAATCCGCAGTACCATTATCCAGGCCATCCGTGATTTTCTGTTCTCCTTTCATTTTGTACAGATGGATTCTCCGGTCATTACACGAAGTGTCGGTGAAGAACCAAAGGGCTTGTTCTCGGTTGATTATTTTGATCTGGGTACGGTTTACCTGGCACAGACCGGGCAACTCTATCTGGAAGCCTCGATCTCGGCCCATGGACGTGTTTTTTGCTTCGGCCCGACCTTTCTGCAGAGAAATCGAAAACAAGACGGCATCTGAGGGAATTCTGGATGCTGGAAGCGGAAATGGCTTTTTTCGATAATGATGATAATATGGATCTGGAAGAAGGATCTGATCAAGTTCATCATCAACCGGGTTTTGGAACGGTCGGGATGGCAGCTGAAACAGCTGGAGCGGGATACGGAGATGCTCAGCAGCTGCCTCAAACCCTTCAAACGTTGCAGTTATACAGAGGCGGTAGATATTCTGCGGAAAAAAGGCAGCGCTGTTCAATGGGGAGAAGATCTGGGAGCGGCGGATGAAACCCTCCTCACAGAGGATTCGGATGTTCCGGCGTTCGTCTATGATTATCCAAGGGCGGTGAAGGCTTTTTATATGAAAAACAACGAACTGGATCCGAGAACGGTCAAGTGTGCAGATCTGCTCGCCCCCGAAGGTTTTGGTGAAATTATCGGTGGCAGTCAACGTGAGGATTCCCTGGCGTTGCTGGAGACCAGAATCCGGGAAGAGAATCTTCCCATGGAAAACGATGAATGGTACCTCGATATCCGGCGTTATGGCACCGTGGTTCATTCCGGGTTCGGTCTGGGTCTGGAACGACTGGTCGGCTGGATCTGCGTGATTCAGCATATTCGTGAGGCCATTCCTTTTCCGCGCCTGATGGAACGGGTGACCCCCTGACCGTTGAGGTTTTTGTCTGACTCAACAGCGGACCATAAGCTTTCTGCGATTGCTCATTGATCTGTTTTTAATACAGAAAAAGGTTTATATGAAAATATGGGGAATTTCAGATACGCATTTTCAGCACGGACAGGTGGACTCGATGAGCAACTATGGCGAGGTCTGGGTTCACCATACGGAAAAAATAATAGAGAACTGGAAAGAGGTTGTCAGTGGGGAGGATCTGGTTCTGATCGGTGGCGATATCGTCTGGTCCACCCGTCTTGATCAGGCCCTGACCGATATCCGCATGATCGACCGACTTCCCGGAAAGATGAAGATTATCATTCAGGGGAATCATGACTGCTGGTGGCAGGAGTATGAATCTGTTTGCGGCGCCATGCCGGAAACGATCGTTGCCCTGGAGGGAAATGCGGTCAAACTGGAAGGTCAGGTCATTTGTGGGACCCGCGGTTGGATATCACCCAACGATCCGGATTTTGAAGTCCTGGATCGCAATACCTTCGATCGGGAGATGGTATTGCTCAGGAACGCTCTCGATGCAGCCGTCAAACTGGACCCCGTGGATGGGATTCATCTGCTGATGCATTTCCCACCCTTTACGACCAATGGGTATCGGACCCCGTTTTTTGATCGCATCCTGGAATATCCGGTAATCACCTGCACCTATGGTCATTTCCATGTCAAAAAGGAATGGGATGCGCTGCCAAAGGGGATGATCGAAGGCATCACCTTTCATTTGACATCCACAGACTACCTCGAAAATAAACCCGTCCTTATCTGGCAGGGATAAGTCCTGTCTCCCAAAAAAACAGTCTGAAAGCAACACTCATCTGGAATTAACAAACACGGGTTTGCATGCCTAAGTTAATGACATTGAGCATGAAGTAGCAGAACGCTGCGGAATGCGGTTGGTCTGCAGGAATGTTTTGTGCTGGGAAGATTGCCTGGCTGGTATCTGATCCGATGGAGAAACAGGTTCTCCATCGGTGAAAGACAAGTCCTCCGGCACAGGTTTTTGGCTCACCCGTGCAAGAGGACACTTTTCCGAATCAATCTCTAGCTATTGACTCACAATCGCATTAAAGGTTGCGCTGGGGCGCATTGCAGCGGTTGCCTTTTTAAAATCCGGAATGTAATAACCACCGACATCAACCGGTTTTCCCTGTGCTGCCAGGAGCTCTGCGGTGATCTTGGCTTCATTTTCTGCCAGTTCTTTGGCGATTTTCGTAAATCGCTTTTTCAGATCGGCATCTTCGGACTGGGCTGCCAATGCCTCTGCCCAGTACAGGGCCAGGTAGAAATGGCTGCCGCGGTTGTCAATCTCATTTACGACACGGGAGGGGTTTTTGCCTTGGTCCAGGAATTTGGTATTGGCCACACCCAGTGTCTTGGCAAACAGTTTGGCTTTGGCGTTCCCGGTTGTATTCCCCAGGAATTCAAGGGATTCGGCAAAGGCCAGAAATTCACCGAGGGAATCCCACCGTAAATGCCCTTCTTCCTGAAATTGCTGTACATGCTTCGGAGCTGATCCGCCAGCACCGGTTTCAAACATGCCGCCGCCTTTCATCAAGGGGACGATGGACAACATTTTAGCACTGGTCCCCAGTTCCAGAATCGGGAAGAGGTCGGTGAGGTAATCCCGCAGCACGTTACCGGTAGCGGCGATCGTATCCTGACCTTTCCTGACACGTTGCAGGGAGAAGGTGGTTGCGTCTGCAGGAGACATGATATGGATTTCCAGCCCTTTGGTGTCATTATCGGGCAGGTATTTGTTCACTTTCTCAATGATCTGGCGATCATGAGCCCTTTCTTTATCCAGCCAGAAGACAACTGGAAAACCGGTCAGTCTAGCCCGATTCACAGCCAGTTGCACCCAGTTTTGAATTGGGGCGTCTTTTGCCTGGCAACCGCGGAAGATATCACCCTCTTCTACAGCCATTTCCAGCAGTGCTTTTCCAGAGGCATCAACGATGCGGACGGTTCCAGCGGCTGGCATTTCAAATGTTTTATCGTGAGATCCGTATTCTTCCGCTTTCTTCGCCATCAAACCGACGTTCTGCACGGTTCCCATTTTGGAAGGATCAAAAGCACCGTTCTTGATACAGTCCTCGATTGTTGCCTGGAAAACACGGGCATAGGCTCTGTCAGGGATCAAGGCCTTGGTGTCATGCAGTTTTCCGTCAGCCCCCCACATTTTTCCGGATTCACGTATCATCGCCGGCATGGAAGCGTCGATAATCACGTCACTGGAAACGTGCAGGTTGGTGATCCCCTTGTCTGAATTCACCATGGCCAGCTTGGGCCGCTTTTCATAGGTGGCTTTGATGTCAGCTTCAATTTCTGCCTTCTTGGCAGCCGGCAGTTTTTCAATCTTCTGGTAAAGGTCGCCCAGACCCATGTTGGGGTTGACACCCAGTTCTTTGAAAGTTGCGGCATGCTTCTCAAAAACATCCTTGAAGTAAACATATACGGCATGTCCAAAGAAGATCGGGTCTGAGACCTTCATCATGGTGGCTTTCAGGTGCAGGGACAGCAAAATGTCTTTTTTCTTGGCATCCTGCATCTCTTTTTCGTAAAACTCCCGCAGGGCTTTGCGGCTCATGAGGGCTGCATCCATAATTTCCCCTGCTTCCAGGGCCAGTTTGTTCATCAGCACCGTTGTTTTGCCATCTTTTCCAACCAGTTCAATTTTAACTTCCCCGGCCTTTTCCATTGTCACTGATTTTTCATTCCCGTAGTAATCTCCACCGGTCATGGATGCGACATGGGTTTTTGAGTCCTTGCTCCAGGCACCCATTCGATGGGGGTTTTTCTTGGCATATTCCTTTACAGCAACAGCGGCCCTGCGGTCTGAGTTCCCTTCTCTCAACACTGGGTTGACGGCACTTCCCAGGTTCTTGGCATATCGTGCCTTGATCGCTTTTTCTTCATCGGTTTTCGGATCTTCAGGATAATCCGGAACTTTATAGCCGTTGGCTTGCAGTTCCTTGATTGCTGCTTTCAACTGCGGAACTGACGCACTGATATTGGGGAGTTTGATAATATTACCTTCCGGTGTCTTGGCAAGTTCGCCCAGGAATGCCAGATCGTCTGATTTTTTTTGTTCCTCGGTCAGATACTCAGGGAAGTTGGCAGCAATCCGGCCGGCGAGAGAGATATCTCTAGTTTCAATCTCAACGCCGGATCCCTTGATATAGGATTCGATAATTGGCAGCAGTGAGAATGTTGCCAGTCGCGGTGCTTCATCAACGATAGTCCACCTGATTTTTGCTGTTTTAGCCATGTTATTTCCTCAGTTAAAGTTAAAATTTCTGTTTACCAAAAACAGGCTCCGGTAAACGATTGCGAGCAGCCTACCCAGAAACGAGATGCTCCTCTGCCCAAAAACAGATCGGAACTCTTTTTTACGGTCAGGCTGGTCCCCACTGTCAGGAGCCTTTCTAAAACACGCTTGGACCCTATCCGCTGGAACGGATCAGGGAATTGGTCGATCAATATAATTGAACTGGAACTAAGATATAAGCAGCACTCTGTTGCTCATTGTCATTAGAATAGACTTAACTCATTTACTTATCAAAGTGGTTTTAATCCTGTCAAAAATGAAACGTCTCAGACGTTGATTGAAATCATGCAAAATTTTATGGTTTTCAGAGGGATTGATGGCGAATGGGAAAAGGATCGGAAACGGGGAAATCACAGCAGGTTTAAACAAGATGATAACAACATGGTTTAAAAGGGAATTAAAATCGTATCTATACAAACCGGCCGCAAAATAGTAGTCATAAACGGATACTCTTTTCGCCGGCATGATTAACGCTCTGTTTGTCCTGTTCCTGAAAAATCTGGCATCATGAAACTGGAAACGACCCACCTGACAAAAATCTACAATAAACGTACCGTCGTCAGGGATGTCTCCTTTAACATCTCCCGGGGAGAAGTTGTCGGGTTGCTGGGTGCGAATGGCGCCGGCAAGACTACCAGTTTCTATATGGTGGTGGGGGTTATCCGGCCACACTCAGGAACGATCCTGCTGGACAATGAGGATATTACCACTCTTCCCATGTACAAAAGAGCGCGCAGAGGACTGGGGTATCTGCCTCAGGAGGCCTCCGTCTTCAGAAAACTGAATGTTGAGGATAACCTCTTTGCCATTTTGCAGACATTGAAACTGACCCAAAAAGAACAGAGAAAAACAGCTGACCGTCTGCTCGACGAATTGCGAATCAACCACATTCGGAAGAACAAGGGGTATTCACTGTCCGGTGGCGAACGAAGAAGAGTCGAAATCGCGCGGGCATTAGTGACCCGACCGAAATTCATGCTCCTGGATGAACCTTTTGCCGGTGTGGACCCGATCGCCGTACTGGATATTCAGGAAGTAATCCGCGAGCTGGCCGGTCGCAACATCGGCATTCTCATCACGGACCACAATGTCCGGGAGACCCTTGGTATCACTGATCGCGCATATATCATGAACGACGGGCAGATCATGGTGGAAGGAACCCCGGATTACATCATCAATAACGAGCTGGCCAAAAAAGTCTATCTGGGAGAGAATTTCAAACTCTGATTCCGGATTGTCTCCAATCCCTCCAAAACTATAAAAACCAAGATTCATGCGTTTGCTTCGTCTTGAAATCGCCGGCTTCAAATCTTTTTGTGACAAAACGGTGCTGAATTTTGTCCAGGATGGCATTTCAATCGTGGTGGGTCCCAACGGCTGCGGGAAGAGTAACCTGGTCGATGCCATCCGCTGGGCATTGGGAGAACAGAGCGCCAAACACCTGCGTGGCAGCAGCATGGAAGATGTCATCTTTGCCGGCAGCAGCGTCCGTCAGTCCGTCAGCATGGCCCAGGTCACACTGGTTTTCTCCAACCCCGAACATGACACGATTCCGAAGTATACCGAGTTCTCAGAGATTTCCGTAACCCGACGGCTCTACCGGAGTGGGGAAAGTCAGTATATGATCAATAAAACCCCCTGTCGCCTGACGGACATCCGCGAACTGTTCATGGATACAGGTGTTGGTGGAAAGGGGTACTCGATCATTGAGCAGGGGAAAATCGAGCAGATCGTCACCAGTCGTGCGGAGGAGCGGCGATCGATCATTGACGAGGCTGCCGGGATCGTCAAGTTCAAGGCCAAACGCAAGGAAGCAGAAAGGAAGTTTGCAGCCTCCAAACAGAATCTGCTGCGCGTGGAAGACATCATTGCAGAGCTGGTTCGACAGGAGGAGACACTGCGGGAACAGGTCTCGCAGGCGGAAACCTATCTGTATGCGAAGGCCCGCCTGGAACGATTGCAGCACTGTACGGCGGCCACGCGCTGGTTTTACTTGACCGAAGAGGCCGACAAAATCATGGAGTCCCTTGAGAAAAACCGGTATTCCGAAGAAGAACTGGCGGTGACCATCGCCACTCTGGAAGTACAGGGTGCGTCCCTTCAGCTCGCACTATCTGGAAAGGAGGCCGCCCAGGAGGATCTCCGGCAGACCATCCAGGGGCACAAGGAACAGATTATAAAGCTGGAGGGAAAGTTGGAGACCGACCGGGCGGCCATTGACAACCTGGATGAATGGCAGAAAAAAGGACTGGATGAAAGTCAACTGATCCAACGGCAGATAGAAACCATTGAATTTCAAATCGCCAGTCACCAAAAGGATGAAGCCCTGTATGAAACCAGAATAGCGGAAACGACCATGCAATTGAACCGCCTGCTTGAATTTGAAAAAATCAAGGAGCGGGAACTGGTTGATAAACGCTCCAGTTTGGAGAAAAGCCAGTCGGAAGAACTGACCGTCGTCAAACGGATGAATGATGAGCAGAATCAGCTGAAGCAATCCCAGGAACGACGGGAAGAACTGAGGGAGAGTGAAACGTCGGCCAGAAATCAATTGGACCTGATGATGGCTGACGGTCTTGATCTGGATGGTCATCTTGACTTGTCCATCAAGAAGCTGGAGGGCAAAAGAGAAGCGAAAACACTTTGTCAGGGCCGTATTGAATCACTGGAGCCGATCATCGAAGATCTGAACCAGCAGGTCAAAACCTGCCAGGATCGTCTCCAGTCATTGTCCCAGTCATCCAATCAGGCCGAAAACCGCTACCAGTCTCTCCAGGAGTTAATCGACAGCCACGAAGTCTACGATTCGGCAACCAAAGTGTTCCTGGATTATCTGGACCGGCATCCCGGGCAGGCGCAAGCGGTCGGATATCAGGGCACGCTGGCTGAACTGGTTGCTCCGCCTCGGGAGGCACTGCCCCAGACAACAGCGTTTTTGAACCGCTACTTCAACCTGCTGGTCTTTTCATCGGTGGACCGTCTGCAGGATCTTGTTCAAATAGTCAATGATTTGGAGGTCGAACAGCTGCAGCTGTTTTTCATGGACCTGATTGAAACGTCTCCTCCCGGGGAGAATGGCGAGTTCAAACGCTGGATTCAAAGCCGGGCAGGCGAGTCAAACGCAGTGCCCCTGGCAGATTCATTTCAACTGGTCGACAGACCGCTTTTTGAGCTCAGCCGCGAAATGCTGCTGGAGGGGGCTGGTTTGATCGACCCGGATGCTGCCATTATGACCCGGGCCAAAATCTTTCTTCTGGGAAAACCCGGAAAATCAAACCAGGCAGGCCTGTTTTTTAAACGCCAGGAGGAGCTTGTCACACTCGAAAAGAGTCTGCAGCAATTCAAAATGGATATCCAGGCGGCGGATGACCGGTTGACCGAAACGTCGGTGCTTCTGGAAGAACATCAGCGGAACCTGGGCCGATACCGGAAAGAGATGATCGATCTGGATCTGGAGATTCTGGCTGCCGAAAACGAGCTGGATGCCAGAAAACTGGAGAAAGAGAGATTGCTGAACGGGCAGAAACTCTTGCGGGATCAGCTGGAGCAACTGCAACAATCCCGGCGTATCCTTGAGGAAAAAATCACGGCTGTCTCCGTCACGGTTGACGAAAACCACAGCAGACATCTGGCGGTGCAGGCGGAAATTCAGAAACTGAGATCTGTCATCGATGCGGCAGATATGGATAAGCAGGAGTATACCGAAGAATTGCAGCTGTTGAGAATCAATCTGGCCAGTCTGGAAGAGAAGCGGAAGAACAACCTGCTGATGGTGGAACGATTGGGAGAAGACCTCCAGCAGAAAAAGGAACAGCAGTTGGAGATCAACCGCCGTTTTCTGGAAACAAAGGATAAAAAGGCCGCGATTCATGCCTCGCTGGAAAAATCAAACGAGGCGCTGCCCAGACAGTTAAAGTTGCTCGGTGCTGTTGAAATCGAACTGAAAACAGTGATGGACACCATCGAAAAGGATCGCAGCCGGTTTACTGAAATCCAGACTGCGATTGTCAGGGAACAGAAAAAAAAGACCGGTCTGACAGACAGGAATCACAAACTCGATATCCGCCTGGCTCAGTTGACACAGGAAGCGAAAAATATTGCGGATAACCTCTATGCTGAGAACCGGATCATGCCGGCGGAACTGATTGAAACCTTCGATGTCCGGCAGTTTGATATTGAGGCCGAGGCGGAGACGATAACCCTTCTCAAACAGTCTATCGGTGGCATGGATGATGTCAACCTGGCAGCAAAAAAAGAGTATGATATCCTGAAGGAGAGACTCGATTTCCTGACGACCCAGTCGGCGGACCTGGAACAGAGCATCAGTGCCCTGGAGAATTCGATCAACAAAATCAATCAGGAATCTCGACGTCGGTTCAGAGATGTGTTCAAGCTGATCAATCAGCAGTTCAGCAAGCTTTTTCCGCAGTTGTTCGGCGGCGGCGAGGCCTACCTGGAGTTGACCGATGAGTCGGATCTATTGGAATCAGGAGTGGAGATCATTGCCCAGCCACCCGGAAAGAAACTGCAAAACATGACTCTCTTGAGCGGTGGCGAAAAAGCGCTGACAGCCATCGCGCTGGTCTTTTCCATTTTCCAGATCAAACCCAGCCCCTTCTGCCTGCTGGATGAAGTGGATGCTCCGCTGGACGAAGCCAATAATGAACGATTCAACCGACATGTCAAACTACTGACGGCGAACTCGCAGTTTATTATTATCACCCATAACAAGAAGACCATGGAGATCGGTGATGCGCTCTTTGGTGTGACCATGGAAGAGCCGGGGAGTTCCAAAATCGTTTCGGTGGATTTTAACCGTTTCGAAATGGGGCCGGAAACGGAAACCGCCTGGGTGGAAGGATTCTAAACCATGGTTTTCCGATTGGTGGATTTAAGATAGACTATCCGGAGTACAGGCCTGTTTCTGGCCATGGGCCGTTCACCGAATATAAGCATATACAGGGAAAAAACGGATGCAAAAAATAGCTGTCATCGGGATGTCATGTCTCTTTCCAGGCGCTGTAACGCCGGGTCAGTTCATGAAAAATCTGTATCAAAACAGGGATTCGACATCTCAGCCCACAGAAAAACAGATGGGCATCGATCCCGCACTGTATTACAGCCCTGTAAAAGGCCAGACGGACAAGTATTACAGTATGAGGGGGGGCTACGTCCGGGACTTCGCTTTTGATTCCACCCTGTTTGATGTCCCTGCCGAGGAGCTCGAAGGGCTGGATGATATCTATCAATGGTCCCTCTATGTCGCCCGGGAGGCCCTCAAAGACGCCGGTTATCTTCAAAATCCGTCGTCTCGCGCCGGCTGCGGTGTTATCATGGGAAATCTCTCCTTTCCAACCAAATCCTCCAACCGGCTTTTCTTACCGATCTATCATCATGTTATGGGGAAGGCTGCCCGTAAATTGACCGGTCTGCAGGAATTAAATCTGAATGATGGCCAGGAAAACCTGCATGGCGACTTCATCCACAGCCGCATCTCAGGCTATCCCACGGCACTGGTGGCAAAGGCCCTGTCCCTGTCGGGCAGCTATTTTTCAATTGATGCCGCCTGCGCCTCATCTCTCTATTCAGTGAAGATTGCCTGCGACTACCTGGAGAATGGAAAGGCAGACATGATGCTGGCTGGGGCGGTCAGTGCAGCAGATCCGTTTTTTGTAAACATGGGTTTTTCGACCTTCACCGCCTATTCTGATCGTGATGAAAGCCGACCCCTGGATCGCAATTCAGGCGGTCTGGTGTCTGGCGAAGGGGCGGGCATGCTTGTCCTGAAGCGTTATGAAGACGCCCTGAAGGACAGGGACAGGATCTACGCCGTTATCAGCGGAATCGGGCTGTCGAACGACGGCAGGGGAAAATCAGTGCTCAGCCCCAGCGCTCAGGGGCAGGTGCTGGCCTATGAACGGGCCTATGCCAATGCCCGGGTTAAACCGGAAGCGGTATCCTATATCGAATGCCATGCAACCGGAACACCGGTGGGTGATGTTGAGGAGATTGCTTCACTGGCACAGTTTTTTGGACGATATCAGGCACGTCCGCTGATTGGTTCAGTGAAGGCCAATTTTGGACATCTCCTTACCAGTGCCGGCATGGCCAGTATGCTGAAGGTGATCCTCAGCATGGCGGAAGGACAGATTCCAGCCACTATCCACCTCAAGGATCCGGTGTCGTCGTCTGACGACGTCATCTCTGCCCGGCAGGTTGTCGCGGAGAACATGGCCTGGCCGGGTGTTCCATCTGTTCGCTATGGAGCTGTCAATGCTTTCGGTTTCGGAGGCAGTAATGCCCACATGATTTTTGAACGATCAGATGAAAAGAAACTGCTGAAATCCAGGGATGCAATCCTGGCCAGAAAACAGCGTAAGAAAAAGGAGACACTTCCAGCCATGGCCATTGTCGGCATGGATGCCCATTTCGGATCGAGTAATGGTCTGGATGCGTTCGACTACACGTTGTATACCCAAAAGCAGCAGTTCAGGCCCCTGCCGGCCAACCGTTGGAAAGGGTTTGAAAAACATGCCGATCTGCTGGCTCGTTTCGGCTTCAGTGGGGAAACTGTTCCCAGGGGGGCGTTTATTGAGGACTTTAATTTTGATGTGCTGCGCTACAGGATCCCTCCCAATGAAGTAGAGGCCATGATTCCTCAGCAGTTGCTGATGATGAGTGTGGCAGACAGGGCAATCCGGGATGCCAGGATAAAAGAGGGTACCCATGTCGCTGTGCTGATTGCAATGGAAGCGGATCCTACCCTGCACCAGTTCCGTGGGAGGATTGACCTGGATTGGAAGCTTGAACAGGCGCTTTCTCTCGCACAGCGTGATCTGGATGAGATACAGATGGCGGAACTGCGGACAACCCTCAAGGATGCTCTCCGAAAAGCGGTGCAGGTCAACGAATTTACAAGCTTTATCGGCAACATCATGGCCAGCAGGATCGCCTCATTATGGGATTTTTCAGGACCGGCGTTCACGGTTTCCTCGGAAGAGAATTCCGTTTTTAAGGCACTGGAAGTGGCACAGATGCTTCTCAGCAGTGGCGATGCAGAGGCAGTCGTCGTCGGCGGCGTCGACCTTGCTGGCAACGTGGAGGATGTGCTGATCCGGAACCGAATGATGTCAGCGGTCAATTCTGGAAAAACCTCCTCTGGTATCGAAAAGGATGTCAACGGCTGGATGATCGGGGAAGGCGCAGGTGCCATTGTCCTGAAACTGCCCGAAGTGGCGAGAAAGGAAAAGGATCGCTGTTATGCCATGATCGACAGCATCACCCTGAAAAAGGCGGATGAGGTGACGTCGATGACGTCCGCCTGCAGCGAAAGTTTGCAGAAGGCGGGCTTGAAACCTTCGGATATCGGTTATCTGGAGGTGACCGGGGCGGAAACTGGGGTGGATGAAAAGATTGACGCATTGCTTGGGGCTTACCGGACCTCCTCTGCCGATCTCAGTTGCGCTGTGGGCAGCGTAACAGCCAGTTTTGGGCACTGTTTCGCAGCTCTGGGTATGGCCAGTCTTATCCGAACTGCACTGGCGCTTTATCGCCGCTATATCCCTGGCGTACCCGGTTGGGATAAGCCGAAGCGGAAGGCGACCTGGAAAGGGAGTCCCTTTTATGTGGAAACAGAATCGAAAAGCTGGTTTCTGGATCCAGGTCACTCGAAAAGAGTGGCGGCTATCTTTGGCACCGGCCTGGATGGTACCGCGGCCCATCTGATCCTGTCGGAAAACCTGGACCCGAGAAAACGCAGCAGCAGTCTTCTGCAAGAGACGCCGCTGCGGTTCTTCCCGGTGGCAGCGAATGACAAAAAGGGGCTTTTCCTGAAACTGGCGGATTTGCGGCATGATGTGGCATCGACTGGGAACCTGATCCAGCTGGCTGGTGAACAGGCTGAGAAAGTCAAGTTGGACCGGGACGCAAAATACGTCCTGACGATTGTAGGGGATGACAGAACCCGGCTGATACAGGAGATTGATGCGGCTCTGGAAGGTGCTGAGACCGCTTTTTCAGAGTACAGGGAATGGATCTCACCCGCAGGCAGCTATTTTACGCCCGAACCTCTGGGCAAACGGGGTAAGGTGGCGTTTGTCTACCCCGGTGCCTTCAACTCCTATCTGGGCATGGGACGGGACCTCTTTCAGATCTTTCCGGAGCTGGTCGATCTTATTTCCACGTACACGACGCAGCCTGAACGGATGATAAGGGACCGGTTGATCTATCCCCGCAGTCTGTCCCGTCTTTCAGAGTCTGAAAAGGCCGAAAAACAGTCCGCATTGGAAAACAACGCCATCGCCATTTTCGAATCCGGGATCAATACCGCTATTCTGAATACCGCAGTTGCCAGGGGTGTTCTGGGAATCCAGCCGGAGATGGTCTTCGGTTACAGCATGGGGGAGGTCTCCATGAACTTTGCCATGGGCATCTGGGAAAGTACGGATAAGATGAGCAAAATCCTGCATACGCACCCGATTTTTCTGGAGCGTCTGGCTGGACCGATGAAAGCAGCCCGCGAAGCATGGGGGTTGCCTCCCGGGGATCCGGATCAGACCGAGGTCATCTGGCACTGCTACACCATCAGTGGCTCTGCCGAACAGGTCCGGGAAGCGGTTGGAGCAGAAGAACAGGTCTATCTGATTATTATCAACTCTCCTGACGAGGTGGTCATCGCTGGCGAAAAGGAAGCCTGCCGTCGTGTAGTGGCATCGCTGCCTTACCGATATGTCCTGACACCCATGAGCGATACCATCCATTGCGACATTGTCCGACCTGATTATGAGGCCATTGCCCATCTCCATGACTCTCCGGTCGCCTTTGACCCCGGTATTCCCTTCTATTCCGCTGCCCGCTATGAACCAACACCGCTGACTGCTGAAACCATCGCTGATAATATTGCGCAGGTCTACTGTAAAACAATTGATTTTCCCAGGCTGGTCAACCGGGTTTATGAGGATGGCGCCAGGATATTTCTGGAGCTGGGACCTAAAGAGGGGTGCTCCAGGTTTATCACCCATACCCTGGGAAATCGGGAACATCTTTCCCTGAGCATGAACCGCAGGGGAGCCGATGATATGACCACCCTGGTTAAAGTGGTATCAAAACTGCTGAGTCATCGTGTCAATCTGGATCTTTCCCTTCTGGTCCCCCGCGTTACGAATGAGGGTCGCACACCCCCGAAGATGATCAAAAGAATCATTCTGGGGAGTGAAGACAAGGTATCGAAGATCCTGGAGACCGATATTCGTTCTCCTTCCAAGCCACAGATGAAGACAATCGTTGAGGCACCCGATACAACAGCAGCCAATCCCACCCTCGTCTTCGACGTGCAGTCTCAGTTGGCTGCCCACCAGACACAAATCAGTGCCAGCCACCGGGCATTCCTGAATGCCCGTCATGCGTCGCTTCAGGAACTGCGGGAGAGGATCAGGCTGCAGATCGCAATGTCAGACCATCCGAAGGGGGAACCCGCTCTGGATGGTCAGCCTGAATCTGATGGATACCCGCTGGAGGAACTCCCTCGACAGAGAGTCAGACCACCGGGTGTTATCTGGGACGAAACAGATCTGCTCGAATTTGCCGGCGGCAAGATCGCCAATGTTTTTGGTGAGGCGTATGCCGTCATCGATTCATACAAATACCGGGTCAGGCTGCCCCTCCCTCCCTATCTGCTGGTGAACCGCGTGACAGGGCTGAATGCCAGGAGGGGAGAATTCAAGCCCTCATCGCTGACGACGGAATACGATGTCCCCTACAATGCCTGGTACAGTGTCGATGGACAGATTCCCTGGGCGATTGCCAGTGAGGCGGGGCAGTGCGATCTGCTGCTGATCAGTTATCTGGGAATCGATTTCCAGAGCAAGGGTGAACGCTATTACCGCCTGACCGACTATACCATGACCTTCATGGACGAGCTTCCCAAAGAGGGCGATACGCTCCGCTATGAGATTCGAATTGAGTCCTTCATGAAATTGGGTGCGGCACTCTTTTTTAATTTTTCCTACGATTGTTTCGTCAGGGACAGGTTGATTTACAAGATGACCGGAGGCAGGGCCGGTTTTTCGACGGATGAAGAGCTGGCTCAGGGAAAGGGGGTTGTCTTCTCCCGAGTTGAGGAGGAAAATCGCCGGCGCATGCCGAAACAGCATTTTACGCCGCTGATCAATTGTGAACGGACCCGTTTTGACAGGGAGGCCCTGCTGCATATCACCCGGGGGAATGTGGCCGGCTGTCTGGGACCTGTCTATGATCAGCAGGGGGAGAATCCGTCGCTGCGCTTTTCAGCGGAAGCGATCATGATGCTGGATCGGATCGTTTCCATCGACAGATCCGGTGGTCCCTGGGGCCTGGGGGAGGTGGTGGCGGAAAAAGACCTCGCCCCCGATCACTGGTACTTCCCCTGCCATTTCAAGGACGATAATGTGCTGGCAGGAACACTGATTACAGAAGGGTGCGTGCAACTGCTGGAGTTCTATATGCTCTATCTGGGGCTTCAGGTTTACACAAAAGATGCCAGGTTCCAGCCGGTGAAAAACCGGCCCTACGTCATTCGGGCCAGAGGACAGATTATACCAACGGACACACGCTTCAGCTATCGCATGGAGGTCATCGAGGTGGGCGTGTCGCCCCGAACCTATGCCCGGGCCAATTTTTATATCATCATGAATGACAGGATCATTGTCGATTTCAGGGATCTGGGCATCGAAATGGTGGAGAAGGCGCCAGGGCAGGCTGTGGCTGT
The DNA here is from genome assembly GCA_018830885.1 of bacterium. GTDB lineage: Bacteria > SAR324 > SAR324 > XYD2-FULL-50-16 > XYD2-FULL-50-16 > JAHJRI01. The sequence continues at coordinate 53,158 of JAHJRI010000274.1, forward strand.
AAATTCTGCACAATTCGATCGTCACCATATCGATGCATTTGCCACCGGATCCCTGTCGGATTGTTTTGGGCCGGAGTATGATATCTATAAGGAGCGCAGGGGGCCCCGCACGCCCAACGGGGACCTGCAGTTGATCAGCCGGGTGTTGCGAGTTGACGGACAACGGCATGATTTCAGCCAGCCCGCCAACCTGATTTCAGAATACGATGTGCCGGCAGATGCATGGTTTTATAGAAACAGCGCTTATCCGGTGATGCCCTATTCGATGATGATGGAAATCGCCCTGCAGCCTTGCGGTTTTTTGGCGGCCTACATGGGCGCCACCATGCTTTACCCGGATTCGGAGATGTGTTTCAGGAACATGGATTCGGACGCCACGCTGCTCGCCTGTCCTGATATGCGCGGGAAGACGATTACAGCCCATGCCAGACTGTTTAATGTCTTCAAGGCCGCCGAAACGGTCGGGCTCAATTTCGACTATACGCTCGAAGTCGATGGAGAACCTTTCTATAACGGTACCACCCTCTTCGGATATTTCACACCACAGGCACTGGCTATGCAAAAGGGACTGGATCGGGGTGAGATAGTCCCACCCTGGTCTGAAAGGGAAAATATCCCGGGTACACGGGCTGTGGAGATCGATTTGAAATCCGCTCAGGCGCAGGGCACCTATTATCGGGCGCAGCCGGCAAAGCCCTATTACTGCCTGAATGGGCCACAACTGGATTTTCTCGATCGAGTCTGGATCTATGCCGATTCCGGCAAATACGGCCTGGGATATATCCTCGCTTCAAAAAAAGTCGATCCCCGGGACTGGTTCTATCCCTGCCATTTCTTCCAGGATCCGGTCATGCCGGGATCTCTGGGAGTGGAGGCGATGATCCAGGCCATGCGACTTTTTGCCCTGCAGCAGGACCTGGGTGCGGATATGAACTCCCCCCTGTTCACCAGCATACCGGGATTGACACGCTGGAAATATCGGGGACAGATCACCCCCGACAACGAAACCATGGATATCGAAGTCCATATTAAAAAAGTCCTGAAACACCAGGGACAGATCGTCATCACGGCTGATGCCAATCTATGGAAGAATAAAATGCGGATCTATGAAGTGACCGATGTCGGCATCGCTCTGGTGGAAGCATGATTGACACAGAAAAGGAGAAGCAATGAAAACTGAAGATAACCGGCTTCACTATTTTGGGAAACTGTCAGAGCAGCTGTTCGTCTGGGAAGGACCGGAATCATCCCTGGCATTTGATTCGGAGGGGATGTCCAGGGTGCTGCTCAACCTGGATCAACCCTGTTTTGCAGTGAGAAAAGAAGGGCATATCGGATTGACCAACGAGGGAAAACTGCAGGCAGCGACCCCTTCGGCAGCGGGAGCACTGTCGCTGCTGGCATACAGTCAGCCGTTGACACCTGAGATGCTGGGAGATGATGCGTTTTGCCGGTTTCATGGCAGCAGCTATGCCTATTATGCCGGCTCCATGGCACATGGTATCTCTTCTGAAAGCCTGGTGACGGCCCTTGGCAGAAAGGGCTATCTGGCTTCATTCGGGGCCGGCGGCATCACACAGGTGGCGTTGGAAGGAGCCGTTCAGCGCATCCAGAAGGATTTGCCCCATGGGCCATACGCCTTTAACTTGATCCACAATCCCTTTGCGGAAAACCTGGAACGCATGGCAGCGGAGACCTATCTCAAGTTCGGGGTTCAGACTGTCGAGGCCTCCGCATTTATGGATTTGACCCCGTATGTGGTTTACTACCGGGTCGCCGGTCTCAGCCTCAATCCTGAAAACGGGATTGAGATCGGTAATCGGGTGATTGCCAAAGTCTCCAGGCGGGAAGTCGCGACAAAGTTCATGGAACCGGCACCGGACAAAATTCTGACCCTCCTGCGGGAGCAAAACCTGATTACCGAAGCTCAGGCCCGGATGGCAAAAAAGGTGCCCGTGGCGGATGATATCACTGTAGAAGCCGATTCGGGAGGACACACCGATAACCGGCCACTGGTATCGCTACTCCCCTCGATGCTTGCCCTGCGTAATGAAATCCAGGAAAAACAGGGCTATCAGCAGCAGATCAGAGTCGGGGCGGCCGGTGGTATTGGAACCCCGGAGTCCGTTCTGGCTGCCTTCATGATGGGTGCGGCGTATGTTGTCACGGGATCTGTCAACCAGTCCTGCCTGGAAGCGGGAACCTCGGACCATGTCCGCAAACTGCTGCCACAGGTGGGCATGGCAGACGTTTGTATGGCGCCGGCGTTTGATATGTTTGAAATGGGGGGGAAACTTCAGGTGGTGAAAAGAGGAACTCTCTTTCCCATGCGGGCGAAAAAACTCAATGACCTCTATCTTGCTTACACATCCATTGACGAGATTCCAGCTGCAGAAAGGGACAAGCTGGAAAAGCAGGTTTTTCAGCGCTCCCTTGATTCGGTCTGGGACGAGACCATGGCATATTTCAGGGAGCGGGATCCGGAGCAGATCAACAAGGCGCTGGTCAACCCCAGAAAAAAAATGGCCCTCATCTTTCGCTGGTATCTGGGACTGACCTCTCACTGGGCAAACAGTGGGGAAACGGGCAGGGAAATGGACTATCAGGTGTGGTGCGGACCTTCCATGGGGGCTTTCAACGACTGGGTCAGAGGCTCATACCTGGAAATCCCTGAAAAACGGCGGGTAACCGATGTGGCGCATCACCTGATGACCGGCGCCGCCTATCTTTATCGGCTGCAACAATTGAAACTGCAGCAATTGCGGTTTCCGAACCATTTCAGCCGCTATCGACCGACCAGCCGCTCATTGCCTGGTTAACGGTCGCTTAAACAGTCATACCGGAACCAGTCAGCTGTTTCAGACCTTCCACGCGGCCATTAGTGTGCGCGGACTTTTTCGAGTTGCACGCGTTTTTCCTGATACTGATCGCCAAACACTTCTGCCAGCTGCGTGTCCATCTGCGCCACCAGCTTTTCGCTGTATGCAAGTGTCTCAGGACCCAGACGCGCTTCCTCCTTTTTGAACTCTTCCATAAAGCCTTCCATTTCCGCTTCTGTAAACGTTTTTCGGGCCATGGGAAAAAAGACATGGTTTTCCCGGTTGAGATGGGCCCGTTGCAATTGATAGAAGTATCCAAGGTTTTCGAAGAGTTTTGCCCTCTGGACTTCCGACCCTTCCAGATAACCGTCTATGGAGCGAGCAATCGCCTTGACAAAAGTTCTCCCCCGTTCATGCTGTTCCCTCAGGGATACAATCTGCGGGTCAATGGTGCCGCCTTTTTTTTCCGCCAATTTTAAGAATATGACGTACTCCTCCTTATAATGATGGTAGGTATCCAAAAAGGTATTTGAAAAATCCAGTGTTTTTTCCAGGAACTCTTTGGGCAGTTTTCCACCGGTCCCCATCAGATCGATGGCAATTCCCAGGGTGTCCAGATACTTCCGTACAAGGCGGTGTTCATCCACCAGGATATCGATGACTGACATAGTGTTCTCCATTTTTTGGTTTTTGATAAACAAGCAAATCCGCAACTGTCTTCCAAACTGATTACTGAAAAAACTGTGCCATGTTACCGTTGAAGCGTTCAAGCGAGCAATAGCAGGCATGGAGCGGTGATGTCGTATCCGGAAAGGGGGGGAAGTTTAACTGCATTGTCTGCCTGGTTTTCGGCAGAGGGGGATTTCATCGCCTGGAGCCAGGTGCTCGTTTCAGAAATCGGGTGCCTGATAGAGGACCATGGCTTTTCTGCCGAAGGGGACCCCCAGCTTACGCATTTTCTGACGCAGGGTACCCGGTTTCAAACCCAGCAGGGCGGCTGCTCCTGATCTGCCTTCGACTCTTCCTCCGCTTTGTGTCAGTGCCTGCCGGATTGCTTCTGCAATGGTTTCGTCCAAGGGCCTGCATGTTGCCGGTGGAGATTGGTTGAGCGCTGTTGATGGTTCCGGTCTGGCCGGCTGGAGGTCATCAAAGGTTAATGGCTGATCCTGGTTGATGATCAAAGCCCTTTCAACAACGTTCTCCAGTTCTCTGACGTTGCCAGGCCAGTCGTGGGACAGGAGCCTGTCAAGTGCGGAGGGGGCTATTGTGGGCATATGAGACAGCAGGAGTTCCTTTGATTTCTTCTGGATAAAGTGGCGGACCAGCAATGGAATGTCGACTTTTCTGCTGCGGAGGGGGGGGATGGTAATTGGAAAAATTTTCAGACGGAAATAGAGATCCTCGCGAAACTCACCTTGCTGGATCATCCGCGCCAGGTTCCGATGGGTTGCAGCGATGATCCTGCAATCGACACGAACCGGTTTTTCGCCACCGACCCGTTCGATCTCTTTGTCCTGCAAAACGCGCAAGAGGCGGACCTGTGCCTCCAGGGGCAGTTCTCCGATTTCATCCAGGAAGATAGTACCCCCGTCGGCGCGTTCGAACCGGCCCCGTTTACGCATCAAGGCCCCGGTAAAGGCTCCTTTTTCATGTCCGAAGAGTTCACTGTCCACCAGGGATTCTGAAATGGCCCCGCAGTTTACTTTGATAAAGGGACCCTCTCTCCGGGGAGAGCTGTGATGAATCGCCTGCGCGATAACTTCCTTGCCGACACCGGTTTCTCCCATCAACAACACGGGGCTGTTCTTGGGGGAAACCTGACGGACGGCTTCCATGACATCTTTCAGTCCATACTCGGCGCCGATGACTTTCTGCTCTGTCAGTTTCAGCAGTTCATCCTCAAGATAGCGCTTATCGTCGACCAGCAGATTCTTCAATTGCTGAACCCTGCGATAGCGGATCCCATTCGTCAGGGCGATCCCCAGGGGCTCATTCAGCGAGGTCAGGAGCCTGACATGCTCAGGGGTATAGGCCACCTTTTTTTCACTGACGATGATCAGGGCTCCCATCCGCTTTCCGGAAAGCACCATCTCAATCACAATACTGGCGCTGCTTGGCCAGCCGAGCTCTGTCGGGATTCTGGATTGTTGCTGTCCCTCACTGTTGGTGTCATAGATCGTGATCCGCGGGTCGGTAAAGGCCGTTTTCAAACGAGCGATCTCGTTTTTCGTCACTGAGAGCCGGAGTGGCAGGGTATCGCAACTCGACAGGCTGGCAGTTGCAATGGTTTCGTATTCCTGTTCATCCGGCAGGTAGATGACGAATCCCATAAAATCGGCAGGAATATAGTCCCGGATATAAAGCAGACAATCTCTCAGTGCTTCGCTGATTTCCAGGTTGCCACAGATGCGCAGTGTTGCCTCCCGGAAAAATATATTTTCATCAATGATCACAAGTGTTCTCAAATAGCAGTGTCACAAAACTGCTTTATAATACAGATTTGCACCAAACTGTATTATAAAGTAGAAATTTCTATCTCATAGTAATAGTTTACCCTGTTTTGAGGCAAGCAGTTTCTGGAAACGGGGTTAGTGATGACATCAACCTGTTGATATAAAAGTCATTGTAAAAGAGTAGACGGTCTGGCACCCTTTCTGCTACTGAGTAGACTCAGATTGGAAAACAACCCGTTCACACTGCAACGGTTTCTGATCCGGCTGGTTCTGAAAAATAACAGTCTTCCTGGCAGGATACCCCGTTTGAATGAAAAAGCGTTGTTGTCATCAAACCGTTGTTGATTTTCAGGTTGAGACATATCAGGGGTTGAAAAAATGTGAGACAGCCCTTGCCTGATGTCCGGCAGGGACCTGAAATTTCGGTTCGGTTTAACCGCCTCTGTTTAAAAGTGCTGCTGCGGGGTATTGACACCCCCTGGCGCTAACCGCCAGGCATTCCATGAATGCCGCGGATAAAACCGGCAGGGAGTCTGTCTGCAGACAGTGAAAACCATAACAGTCAGGAAAGTCCGGAAACTTCAGCCGGTTATTCAGAAAGATAGAAATAATGAATCAGATAAAGCAAGGAGAAGCGGAATGAAAACACGAATTACTGAACTACTGGGGGTTGATCATCCCATCCAGGTTGGAACCATGATGCACATCAGCAATGCTGAATTTGTTGCTGCCTGTGCCAATGCAGGTGTATTTGCCTGTATGGCCACGGCCATGTTCCCCGATGAGGTTACGTTGCGGGATGAGCTGGCCAAAGCGAAGGATTTGACGGATAAACCGTTTGGGGTGAATGTCTCCCTTTTCCCGGGTCACGATGCCAGAACAGTGGATGTGACACTTGATATTGTCGCTGAAGCGGGCATCAAGATCATTGAGACAGCCGGGCGCAGCCCCCAGCCGCATCTGGAGAAAATCCGCCAGAACGGGGCTATTCATGTGCACAAGTGTGCCCGTCTGCGGGATGCCATCAAGGTGGATAAACTGGGTGTTGATATTGTCTCGATTGTTGGCGCGGAGTGCGGCGGACATCCGGGCATGGAAGATGTCAGCACACTGGTTCTGATCCCCGAAGCTGCCGCCAGTATCAAAGCCCCGTTGTTCGCAGGCGGTGGCTTCTGTGACGGAGCCACCTTGGTGGCTGGTCTGGCCATGGGAGCAGAAGGGGTGATCATGGGCAGCCGCTTTCTCAATACGGATGAGTGCCGGATTCATGCCAATACCAAAGAGCGATTTCTGAGAGCAGAGTTGACCGATACGATGGTGATTCAGCGATCCATCCACAGTCCGGTCCGGGTTCTGCAAAACGAGTGGGCGCTGAAAATTCTGGAGATGGAAAATAGCGGTGCAACCCTCCAAGACCTGCTGCCGAAACTATCCGGGCAGCTTTCCGGCCAATCCTGGCTGACCGGCGGGGATGACGCGGTCTTTCCCTGTGGCCAGGTGATCGGTCGTGTCAAGGAGACACTGCCGATCAAAGCCCTGGTGGATAAGATTATTGCCGAGGCAGGTGCAACCCGGAAGCGGCTGGCAGCTATCTAAAGGGATTCAATTCCATCGGTCAGTGCTTCACCGGCTGATCGAGCCCGTCATTCGAATCTGAATGAAATACCTCCCCAGGGGCTTTGCAGGTGGACCGGTTACTGGGCACCTGCATGACAGAACGACCCCAAGAAAATCCTTGATCTTCTGATTCAGATCATAACTCAGCTCTCCTCTACGGCTTTAAGCTTTACAAATGCCCGTTTTTTGCGTTGGGCTCATGAATACTGGCGATCGATAACAACAGGCCTTTGCCGGGTGGAGACGGAACATGAGTTTTATTAGATCTTTAAAGGGTGTTGAGAAAAAACCGGCAAACGCTTATTATTCCTTGCTTTAAACGGAAGAACCTCTATAATGGTAT